>CBDUMX010000083.1:0-8955 GCA_965368435.1 uncultured bacterium | reverse complement strand
AAGAGTTTATGTCCGAAGAACTATTTAAAAACATACTGTCACATTCAAAAGAGTATGGATTTGTGTTTCAAAGCAGTGAAATATATGATGGCTTAGCTGCAGTGTACGACTATGGTCAAAATGGTGTAGCTCTTAAGAATAATATCAGAGAGTATTGGTGGAAGAGCATGGTTCAACTCCATGAGAATATAGTTGGAATAGATGCAGCAATTTTTATGCATCCCAAGGTTTGGAAGGCAAGTGGTCACGTGGATGGGTTCAATGATCCAATGATTGATAATAAAGATTCTAAAAAGAGGTATAGAGCAGATGTGCTGATTGAAGAATACATTGAGAAATATGTTCAAAAAATAGAGAAGGAAGTAAGCAAAGGGTTTAAGCGGTTTGGCGAAGAATTTGATGAGTCTCAATTCAGAGCTACAAACCCCAATGTATTACGCAATCAAAACAAAATAGATGAGATTAACGGTCGACTTAAAGCTGCGATGGACGGTAACGATCTTGGGTCGCTTAAGCAAATAATTATTGATCTCGAAATTGCATGCCCATTATCTGGAAGTAAGAATTGGACCGATGTAAGGCAGTTCAATTTGATGTATAGTACACAGATGAGTGCAACCGACGGTGATAATCAAATCTATTTGCGACCAGAAACTGCGCAGGGAATATTTGTCAACTATTTAAATGTTCAAAAAACCGGCAGGATGAAATTGCCATTTGGAATAGCACAAACAGGCAAAGCATTCCGAAACGAAATTGTTGCTCGACAATTTATCATGCGTATGAAAGAGTTTGAGCAGATGGAAATGCAGTTCTTTGTTCAGCCAGGCACTGAAATGGAGTGGTTTAAGTATTGGAAAGAACAAAGACTATCATGGCACAAGAATCTTGGTATTCCGCCTTCTAAATACAGGTATCACGACCATATCAAACTAGCTCATTATGCCAATGCAGCTGTGGATATTGAATTTGATTTCCCTTTCGGTTTTAAAGAGGTTGAAGGGATTCATTCTAGGACTGATTTCGACTTAAAACAACATCAAGAACACAGCGGCAAAAAGCTGCAATATTTCGACCCTGAGAAGAATGAAAACTATGTTCCTTATGTTGTAGAAACTTCTATTGGATTAGACCGAATGTTCTTGGTTTTGATGACGAATTCTTTGCAGGAAGAAGATTTAGGCGACGGGCAGTCGCGGACTGTGCTTAAACTTCCAGCTGCTTTAGCACCTTACCAATGTGCAATACTTCCCTTGACTAAAAAAGATGGCTTACCTGAGTTTGGATTAAAACTCTTTAAGGATTTGAAGCTGGATTTTAATTGTTATTATGAAGATAAAGATAGTATTGGTAAGAGGTACCGCCGACAAGATGCCATTGGTACCCCGATTTGCATCACCATTGATCACGAAAGTTTAGAAAACAACGATGTTACGATTAGATTTAGGGACTCTATGGAGCAAAAACGAGTGAGGGTTGAGGAGCTAAATTCTATAATATCTAAAGAAGTGAGCATGAAAGAACTTCTCAAAGGTTTATAGTCCTGCTGATTTTTACATATCATCTTTATTTCTGCATTAAGTATCAAGATTTTTTTCATTATTATTGAATAGAAGCAATGAAAAAAGCAGCAATTCTAATAATGCTAGTCTTGAGTATTGGTACTGTAGATGCTCAAACTGAATGTGGCAGCCATGATTATGAGCAGTATTTAGAAAACCAATTTCCCGGATTAAAAGCTGCATTAGACAATAGCAGGCAACAAGCGGTTCAAGATGTTTACAAATTGGACAAAACTGGAAATGATACAGTTTATCGAATACCTGTAGTTTTTCATGTAGTATGGAATACCGATATTCAGAATATCGATGATTCATTGATTTATTCTCAACTTAAGGTTTTGAACGAATCTTACCGCCATAGTCATGATGATACCGGGACAATCAGAGATGTTTTTAAAGCAGTGGCAGGAGATACCAGAGTAGAATTTTATTTAGCCTCTAAGGACCCCGATGGAAGATCTACTACTGGTATAAATAGAGTAAAGACTAATAGATCTGATTTCGGTTCATCAAATAATTTATTTGCTGAATCTGTGAAAAGCAGCTCAAGCCAAGGAGTGGATGCTTGGAATACAGAGCGTTATTTGAACATTTGGGTTTGCAACTTTTCTTATCGCGGATATCAACTAGTTTCTGCATATGCATTTCCTCCTACAAATGCTCAATTTTGGCAAAATACAAGCTTTACTTCTGAAGATTTACAAGGTGTTGTGATCAATTATCAATTTATAGGTGTTCAGAATCCATATGATCAGAATCCTAGCTCTCTTAGAGAAAGGACATTGGTGCATGAGATTGGACACTTTTTGGGCTTACGCCATGTCTGGGCTGACAAGGCTAATACATGTCAAGGAGAAGATGATGGTCTCAGCGACACTCCATTGGCTAGCAGTGCAACAAGAACTTGCAATACTGGTAAGAATACCTGCTATGAGGGCTCAAGTGACAAACCGGATATGATTGAAAATTATATGGATTACAGCCCATATCCCTGCACAGTAATGTTTACGGCGGATCAATCTAAGCTAATGCGTTACAATCTTATAAATTTACGACCAAAATTGGCTAGAATAAACAGAGATACCAACTATGTATTTCCCAATTATACTGAACTACAACTGTATCCAAACCCAGCAAGTAAAAGCTTGAGTATACGCTTCACTGAAAGTGGCAGATATTACATAAGTATAAGGGATGTGCTTGGTCGTGTTGTTCAAAAGGAACAATTGACCATCAACGCACATCTAGAAGACAAGTTTAGTTTATATGGCTTGGTTCCAGGTATGTATTATGTAGATATTGTTAAATCTGGAGGCGATAGACTAACGAAGCCACTACTTATTCAATAGCATTTGTGCTAACTACATAGAATTCCCTAATTCCCATTCCAATCCCAATCTAAATTGTTGAATTTTAAAGCGCTGTTCGTAATCTTTAATCATAGATTTATTGCTGACGGAGTATCCGAATGAAGAGTTTAAACTCATACTTGGTGTAATATGAAATTTCACTCCTAATGCCGCTCTCATTTGTAGAATATTCCTATTCATATGATCTAGACTATTAGAGCTTATATCTTTAGCAGATGGCCCTACGCTGTACAGCCCGTTTACCCTTCTCAAGTAGGAGTAGCTCAAGCCAGCTTGAGTGAAAACTGATATTGGTCCCATTCGATGTTCATATTGAATTTGAAGTGGGATAGTAATATACGAAAATTGAGTGTGGCATTCTGGGCATACAACGGTGTCTGTAATTGTTGTTGTGGTGTCTACTTGATGAGTAATCAAGGCTGCATAGCTACCATCCGGACGCTGCACAAAGGACCTATTGGCTAAAACCAAGGTCGTGTCGAATTCGTAATTTTTTACCTCAGATTTATAGTTGGTTGTCTCATTGAATTGTTGAGATATTACACCACTAACTAAACTCCAGCGTCTCTTTTCTATACGAACATTAATACCAAAATCTGTTCCAATTTCAGGCACTTCATATGCTTTTAATGAGTTGTTTTCATCTAACTTATAGTCTTTGTTAAGGATTGAAATTCCGAAAAAAGGTTGCACATAATACTTAAGTTTTGAATGTGTTTCAAGCTTTGTTTTTAAATGTAGCCTTCCAATATCGTTATTGCCTATTGCGAACTGAAATGAATGTTTTGGACTCAAGCGAGGGTTTAATGCCTCGATTGTTTCAAAGTTACCGGTGTCTTCTTCAACCATTATTCCGTGGTCACTTGCTGTGCTCGAGCTTATGTTGTTATTAAGCTTTGCGGCTGCATCTGTTAGTTTGGAACTAGCGAGAATTACATTGGAAGCAGTTTTAGCTTTAGATTTTAACTTCCCTGATTGAGCTTCATCATTAGCTTCTACCATTTTGGCTGGATTAGAAGGACTTGTTTGATCTGGTGAAATTTCGTTTGATCTATCTAAAGGTTCTTGATCTTCTAAAGGCTTGGTATTCGTCTCCTGAATTGAAATACCTTGCTGATTAGACTGAGTAATTGAGTCATTAGAAAGTTTATTCTCGAGCAGAAAGTAAAAGATGATAGAGCAAGATAAAAGGAGAGTAATCAAGTACCATTTGTATCTAAATAGAAAAGGCTTTTCCTTAGCAATTAGGATTTTCTCCATCTCATTCCAATGTTTTTCTGAGTATGGAAGGCCTTTACCATCCAATCCTTGCTTAAATATGTTGTCTATGGGATTTTTATCTTTCATAAGGCACTTCAATCATTTTTTTTTCATTGGACTCACTTATCATCATCCCCCTAAGCTTTTTTCTAGCATCGCTCACATGCCATTTGCTTGTACCAGTTGTAATGTTTAATTCTTTAGAGATTTCCTTATGACTATAACCGTCGATGGCAAACATATTGAACACCGTTTTGGTCATATCTGGTAATCGATTTAACCAACTTCTGAGTTCGTTCTCTTCCCATTTCTTTTCAGCTAGATTGTAATCACTTAATACAGAGTCAAAGTTTTCATCGTACTGAATGTGCACATTTGAAAAGTGCTTCTTTTGTTTTCTGTATTCGTCAATGATGTGATTTATCATAATTCTTCTAATCCAAGTAGCCAGATTATTATCTGGCTTGTATTTATCTAGGTTCTGAAGTACTTTAAAAAAACCATAGTTTATGGTTTGCAGTATGTCTTCCTCATTTGAGCAGTACCTTTTCGCGATACTGCTCATGAGAGGAAAGTACTTCTTATATAAGGCGTTTTGGCTCCGCCTTTTATTCTGCTTGCACCCTTTTATTAGTTCTTGGTCAGTCATTTATTTGAGCATTGAACCTAGTCCACTGCTCTTCAAAGCTAGTGTTTCAGAATTTTTCTGCTAACAGTTTGGTTCCCAGCCTTTAGGTAAACCAAATACATTCCATTGGAGAATTCATTCAGGTTTATTGTCTGTATGTTTGGTCCAACTTTGGCAGCATAGTTAAGCATATGTACTAATTCACCTAATTGGTTGTAAATCATAAGCTCTACATTTTCATTCTTAAGCGTTGAGAATTCAATGTTGAGTGTGCCCACTGTTGGGTTAGGATAAACGTTAAAGTCAACCAGTGGGTCAAGCTCAACAATATCTAATAGATCTGATTCATTGAGTACAATCAGATTAAATCCTTCAGTTTTTAGTAAGTTTCCAGAGCTATCTAATCCCATGCTGTCGCAATAAGTGCTGTAACATCCATTTGCAGTGTCCGAAATAGTCAGACATAAATTGTAAACTCCAAATGAAGTATATGTATGTGTGGGTGTTTGTGCAGTTGAACTGTCACCATCTCCAAATGTCCATAGGTAAGATGTTGTAGAACTAGTTCCTGTACTGTTGTTTATCACATAAAGATTGTAAATAGATGAAGTATCAACGGCCAAATAGAATGATGCAGTACACGTGCTACTATTCGTACCGCATGCAGTATTAGCTTGGCCTAGATAAGTAGATACATCAGCTTTAGCGAATACTGTTATATCATCTGAGTAATCATATATATAACCAGCAATAGTAGCTGAATCTGTTGAGCCCCAGTAGTTGTCATTCATATCCAATGATATATAAGAAGAAGGAGTATTGTTAGAACCGTCAATATCCAATTTTACTGTACTTCCATTATTTGTCAGGAAATTATTTCCGCTGAAAGTAAACTGTCCTAATGTATATGTACTAGAAATTCTCGACAGCCTCATCATGGGATATGTAGTTGAGTTCCCTGCACTATCGATGGTATTATCTGAGAAATTAGTAATTGCATTAGTATCTCGAGTATTAACTCGCAGCTCTACAGCATTATTTATATTTTTAAAAGAATTACAACTGATATCCGCACCGCCATATGAAGTGAAATAAATGCGGTTTAGCCCGTCAACATTGTTATTATGGAAAATAATATTTCCGTAGATGTACATATAAGACCCATCAATAAAATTACTGTTTCTAATATCGATTGTTGAGTAGGTCCCTGATGTGTAAATAGGATAAGAATATCCTGTACTGTCTATGAATGTACAACCATCAACTTCTACAGTAGAACTGTCTATTGAAGATGTTGTATAAATACCGTAATAGGTATTTGTAAATGTTGAATGCTCAATTCTTGCAGATTTATATCTAATATTAACTGAAAACTTACCCGAACCTGCACCAGTAAAATGGGCATGTGAAATAAATGCTCCAGCACCTGTTGCACTGTTATATGCTGTTGCATCAGTTCGATACTCCAATTGTAATTTGTCTAAAAGAACCATAGAGTCAGATGTACCTAAAACTTGAAATTCACCATCAATTAAGATTTTATAATTGCCCTGTGACAATACTTCAACGCCTGGCATAACCTTAACGGAAACGCCGGTGTCGATATAGGTCATTTGGTTAATCAAATACGGACTTCCAGCTATTGTCCAAGTCTGGTCGGAGGTAATTAAAGCAGGAACATTTGTCTGAGCAATTGTACTTAATGATGAAATCAGTAAAGCCATTACTGTTAAAACATTCGGTATTATTCGTTTCATAATCATTCGTTTCCCATATATACGTGAAAATAATACTATAGGTTGGGTAGTCTATCTAAAAATTTTGATCTATCTCAAACTTTGCACTTCCTTATCCAATCTCCAAACTCTTATATATCTTCGCAGGCTTATTAGATTATGCACAGATCACACACTGCCGGAGAACTAAGATTAACTGATGTTGGTAAAAAAGTAATACTCAGTGGATGGGTACAAAAGACAAGAGATTTTGGAGGTATGACTTTTGTCGATCTTAGAGATCGATATGGGATTACCCAATTGTCATTCAATGAGGATCAAAATCCAGCTTTAAATGATAAAGCAAGGGAATTAGGTCGTGAATTTGTGATAAAAGTTCATGGCGAAGTAATCGAACGCTCTAATAAAAATTCAAATATTCCAACTGGCGAAATTGAGATTAAAGTTGAAACATTAGAAATATTAAACACTGCTAAAACTCCGCCCTTCACAATTGAAGATGAAACCGATGGCGGTGAAGAAATAAGGCTTAAGTACAGATATCTCGATTTGCGCCGCAGTCCTATTCAAAGCAAAATTGTACTTAGACACTCAATTAATAAAGCAGTTCGTGAGTACTTAAATTCAAGTGACTTCATTGAAGTAGAAACCCCATACTTAATTAAGTCGACGCCAGAAGGAGCTAGAGACTTTGTGGTTCCTTCCCGATTAAATGAGAATCAATATTATGCACTTCCACAGTCCCCGCAAACCTTTAAGCAGTTGCTTATGGTAAGTGGTTTGGACAAATACTATCAAATTGTGAAGTGTTTTAGAGATGAGGACTTTCGAGCTGATAGGCAACCAGAATTCACACAAATTGACTGCGAAATGAGCTTTGTTGAACGCGATGATGTCTTGAAAACATTTGAAGGTTTAATACGATCAGTATTTAAGAAAACTAGAAATATTGATTTAGGGGAAATACCTGTATTAACTTATGATGATGCTATTCGCAGATTTGGTTCCGACAAGCCAGATATGCGGTTTGGAATGGAACTAGTTGATATTGATAGCGCAGTGAAAGGCAATGGATTTGGTGTTTTTGACAATGCTGAAAGTGTAGTAGCAATAAATGTTAAAGGCGGAAGTGCCTTTACAAGAAAGGAATTGGATGCATTTACAGATTGGGTTAAACGCCCACAAATAGGAGCCAAAGGCTTAATCTATTGTAGGATTAATGACGATGGTAGTTTTAAGTCCTCAGTAGATAAGTTTTTTGATCAATCTAAGCTCTCTGAATGGGCAAAGCTCTGTTCTTCAGTTAGTGGTGACTTAATACTTGTACTCAGTGGAGATAAAGGTGCTGTGAGAAAGCAGATGAATGAACTGAGATTACATGTAGGTGAGTTGTTGGGACTGCGCAAAAAAGATAAATTCAAAGCTGCTTGGGTAGTAGATTTTCCTTTAGTAGAATACGATGAAGAAAGCGATAGATGGCACGCAATGCATCACCCTTTTACATCACCTATACCTGAGGATGTATCGCTGATGGACACTGATCCTGCTGCTGTAAAAGCAAATGCCTACGATCTTGCCATCAACGGGATGGAAGTAGGTGGGGGAAGCATCCGAATTCACGATAAAGCCCTGCAGAAACGCATGTTTGATTTACTTGGCTTTAGTGACGAGGAAGCACAAGCTCAATTTGGTTTCTTAATGAATGCCTTTGAATACGGAGCACCTCCCCATGGTGGAATTGCTTTTGGACTAGATAGATTGTCAGCAATTCTGGCCGGTACAGACTCAATACGAGATGTAATAGCATTTCCTAAAAACAATATGGGACGAGATGTTATGATCGATGCGCCTGCACCACTCAATGCTGATCAAAAACGGGAATTAGGACTCTAATTCTTCTCCGTAATATTCTACATACTGGTTTTCTGTTTCGTAAAGTTTAATGCAATGCAAGCTTACCCCTTGTGGAAGCTCATCTGCGATTTGCTCCCAAATTTTAATAGCGATGTTTTCTATTGAGGGCATTACATCGCGTAAAAAATCAACATCTAAATTTAGATTACTGTGATCAAGTTTATTCACAACTTTAGCTTCAAGTACAAGCTTCAACTTCTTTAAATCCATTACAAAGCCAGTGTCAACACTGGGGTCTCCTTTAACAGTGACGTATAAATCAAAATTATGTCCATGCCAATTTGTGTTTGCACATTTGCCAAATACCTCATCATTTTGCGCGGCGGTCCAGTTCGGATTGAACAACTTGTGAGCTGCATTAAAATGCATTTTCCTGGTCACATAAACTATTCTCTTCAATGTCATCTGCTTAGAAGCTGCAAATATACTTTGTTGAATTGCCTTATTAACTAAATTTGGAGCAAAATGGCAATTGTTGTAACAGG
>CBDUMX010000082.1:0-9023 GCA_965368435.1 uncultured bacterium | reverse complement strand
TCCTAATATCCCAGTGAGATGGGGTATGTTTAGTCCAATGGGCGGAGACAGTGCATTATTGGCAACGGAGCTAAGTGTTTGGTCTACAGACAACCTCAATGGAACATCAACCAATTGGGCAGCTACTAATACCGGTCTTGCAAATGTGAGAACTGATATGTTGCAATGGAGATCTTCGGATTCTACTGTTATTGCAATAACGCATGGACGAGGATTGTACTCTTACAGTTTCTCACAAATAATCAATGCGGATTTCATTTCGGATAAAGATGCTGTCTACCCTTGCGAAACAGTCAACTTTACCGATGCGAGTACAGGTGCAACTTCATGGAAATGGGATTTTAATGATGACGGCATAGTAGACGCAACAACTCAAAATCCAAGTTGGACTTATAAAGAAGGAGGCTATAAAACGGTAAAATTGGTTATTAATAACAGCGATTCAACCACAAAAACGGATTTCATCACGGTTATCCCTAAATTGGGTACACCCTATACTGTCTCTGACGGAGGAAACTTTGAGACCAATACCTTCCATTTTGCTAGTCAAGCATCCACTGGTACCAATTTATGGGAACGCGGTGCACCTAGCAACGCTTTGAGTACATTAAATTCAAATTCCAATGGATGGAAAACAGATTTAGATGCTGATTGTCCAGATGAAACCATTGTATGTTATCTCTATACACCAAGTTTCAATATGACAGCTTCTGGTACTTACACCATGTCGTTCAGAAAAAGCATGGAAATGATGTGGAGTAATGCGCCCTATTGCGTCATTGTAGAATACTCAACAAATGGCGGTTCCAGTTGGGCAAAATTGGGAACATCACCAGATGCCAATGGATCAAATTGGTACGCAAATACTTCACTTCACACCCTTCTTCAAAGTGATGCTATAGGGTTTCTAGAAAATGCATCTAACGAGAATACATCCTACGTCATAAGCTCACTAGCTGGAAACTCAGATGTAAGATTCAGATTTGTATTTATATCCAATTCAGGATTCTCTTCTGCTGGTTTCTTAGATGGATTTATGCTTGACGATTTTGCTATTTCAGGTCCAACTAACGAACCATATATGGAAGTTGAAACAGCATTAAATGCAAGTGCAACGGAATACTTAGGACCAAATGATACGGTGAATTTCATTTCGGACAACTGTAAAATGATAGCAACTATTATCAATTTAAGTTCACATGATTACGGACCTACCACAGTCACTATTGACAATGCCGGAACGGGAACTATGGACTTTAGTACCAATACTCAAAGTTTCCAGGAAATAATGGAAAAAACTATACTGATTACACCCACCACTAATAACACCAGCGGAAGTGTTAAAATCAAGACTTATTATACTGGTACGGAAGCCTCAAACTGGGTATCCACTACAGGATGGAACTATGCAGATTTAAATCATATAAAATCAACCGGTGCGATCACCAGCGGTACCATTGCAAATACAACACATGGAGCAAGTCCGCTGATAGACAGTGCATACCTAGGTTCAAATGTCACTATAACGAGCACCTACTCCAACGGTTTTTCTGGTGTAGGAGCTGGCAAGAACGGTGCGAGTGGGCCTTTACCTGTAGATCTACTATCATTCACTGGAGAGCGTTTTGAAAGCCATACTGACCTTCATTGGATTACGGCTACGGAAATCAACAGTGATTATTTTGAAATACAGCGCAAGTCAGGAGATGATTATATAGCTATTGCGCGTGTGAAATCTGCTGGAAACAGCAATACCGTACTGAATTATAAGTACAGCGACATAGACGCAGACGCTCAGATGGAAGAAGTGCTCTACTACCGACTAAAAATTGTTGATCTCAATGGTGAATACAAATTCTCAAAGGTCATTCGTTTGGAGAAAATAGCTCCAAACATAGTTGTTAATCTGAGTCCAAATCCAGTTAAAAATACTCTACAGATAAATCTGAACAAAATGTCTGATGGGCAATTGGATTTACATCTTTACACCTTAGAAGGCAAAGAAATTTTGAATGCCAAAGCGATAAAGAACAATCAAAAATTTGATGTGTCTGATTTACCTACTGGAGTCTATTTTGTAGCCTGCACTAGAGAAAATCAAATAGTCTATAAAGAAAAAATTATTATCAGCCACTAAAGTCTAGAGGGGCAAAGTTTACCTTTGCCTCATGAGACTACTCCTCCTATTCATAGCCTTCACCTGTTTGCTAAATGTGCAGGCACAGCGATTTGTACGCGTGAGTATTAAAACTTCTGAAGATTTGAATGAAACTACTATAGCTGTAAATCCTCAAAATCAGAGTGAAATCGTGGCTGCTTCAAATATTGATGCATTCTTTTATTCGCAAGACAGCGGAGCGAATTGGGAGCTAATTAATCCAACATCAAAACTTGGAATATATGGAGATCCAGTTCTTCACTATGCAAATGGACAACTCTTTTATGCTCATTTAAGTAAAACTAAAGGCAAAGAATGGGGCGAGTGGTTCGACCGCATTGTAGTGCAAAAAGTAAACAGCATCAGCCCCTGGGAAGAAGAATCATTCTCTATCGGTTTTAATGAACCGAAAATGCAAGACAAGCCATGGCTAAGCAGTGATGAACTTAGCGCTAAATACAGAGGTAGACTGTATGTAAGTTGGACTGAATTTGATAAATACGACAGTGATTTAGAAGAACATAAATCCAGGATCCGGTTTTCAGCTTATCATCCTGAGACCAATAGTTTTACTGAAGCCATAACTATATCTGATAGCACTGGAGATTGTGTAGATAGCGATAATACTCTTGAAGGAGCCGTTACAGCAGTGGGAAGAAATGGAGAAATCTACGCTGTTTGGGCTGGTCATGATAAAATCTTCTTTGATAAAAGCATAGATGGAGGCTTGAGTTGGGGCAAAGACAAAGTGATTGGGAAACAGGTGAATGGATGGGATATGGACATGCCACATATCATGCGAGCTAATGGAATGCCTTTCTTAAGCTATGATCATTTCAATCATATTCTTTATGTATGCTGGGCTGATGAACGCGATGGCACTGCTGACATTTGGTTGAAATACAGTTTTGACGGTGGAGACAATTGGAGTAATGCTATAAAAATCAATCAGAACGGGGAGTATTCACATGAGTATTTTCCAAATATGATATTCAATCCGAAATCAAAGAAAGTTCAAATCTGCTATTTCGATCAACAATATTCAACTACTGGCAAATTCTTTGGAATCAGTTTAGCCACTTTCTCTGCCAATAATCCCGATGAGCTCACAAATATTGATGTAAGTGGAATTCCGCACTCTCTGCCTGGTGAGCGCTTTTTCTTTGGAGACTATATAGATTTAGATGCTAATGATAGGTATAACTATTTGGTCTATGCCGGTTATTCTCACGCCAATTCCTACATCAATATATTGAGTATAGAAGAAGGCTGGACTGCCGACGCTCCCAATGTAAACTACAGTGGTGTAAATGTACTAGCAGATAAAGATTCACTTTTTCTAAGCTTTAATTCCGATCTAGAATGCAAACTCAAGGGCAAAGTTTCGGTCTTTCAAAATGGTATGAAGACCAAGCAGAAATTCAAATTTCAGGCGAACTCTTCAAGCTATGTAGAAACCATTCTCACCGCTACTCCTCTAATAGAAGAACAGCCTGTTTTTGTTAAAGTTAAGTACAAGAAAAAGGAATTAAGAACAGGCAAAAAACGAAAAGAGAGCTACATTACTTACCTGCCTTAAGCCCGCATTAATTATTAATTGATTTTTCGTCCTAAAAACCATTATTTTGCAAACCATTTTTTAAGAGGCAGATATGTCAGATAAATACAATAAAGAAGAACCTAGTGTAATACAGAAAATCCAAAACCAAACCGGTTGCTTACTGTTGGTTATTGGTATTGCCATGTTGGCATTCGTACTGACTGATTTATTCAGTTCTCGAACCAGCATATTCAGTCAAAATGCCAATAGCATTGGAACCATAAATGGCGAGTCTGTTGATGTTCAAGAATACAATGCGATTTACGATAATCTAATTGCAAACCTTCAAGCTCAAAACCCAGGATTGGAACTAAGCGAGCAATTCTTAGCTTCTTATAAGCAACAAGCTTGGAATCAATTAGTACAGCAAAAATTGGTAACCTTAGAGTATGAAGCCGCTGGATTACAGGTAAGCGGAGAAGAGATGGAAGATATTACTATCGGAAATAATACTCATCCTCAGCTACAATCAGCATTTCAAAATCCTGAGACTAAGCAATTCGACAAAGCGAGATTAGTAAGATTCTTAAGAGAAGATATTGAAGCAAGCCCTGAGCAAAAAGCGCAGTGGTTAGAATTTGAAAAGCAATTAGCTACTCAAATTATAGCTGAAAAATACATGGCTATCACTCGTTCATTATTCTATGGTACTGAGTTAGAAGCTAATAAAGCGGCTAAGGATAGAGAGCAAACGGTTACTGCCAATTTAGTTGGAGTAAGCTATACCACTATCCCAGATAGCAGTATACAGGTGACTGATGCCGACATCAATTCATTTGTAAAGAAGCACAGCTATGAATTCAAGCAAAAAGCAAGTAGAGATATAGAATTTGTTGTTTTTGATCTTGCTCCTTCAAGAGAGGATTCTATTGCAACTTTAGAATGGGTGGCTGACAATAAAGAAAAATTTGAAAAAGCAGAAGATGATTCTCTTTTTGTTGCTCTTTCAGGTTCTGAAACTCCTTTTGACACTGCATTTAAAATTAGAGGAAACTTCACCCCTGATGTTGAAGACGATCTTTTTGCTGCTGACACAGGAACTGTTCTTGGGCCATACGAAAACCAAGGAGTATATGCATTATTCAAAGTAGTTGAAATTGGAAAAGATTCTCTGAAATCAGTAAGAGCGAGCCATGCTCTACTTTCAGTTGGAGGCAGAACAAAAGAAGACACTTTAAAAACAGTAGAAGAAGCTAAAAAACTTCTAGCTGATATTAGAGCGGGTAAAACCACTTTAGAGCAAGAAGCTAAAAATAGAAACTTCGACGGTTCAGGTGCTAAAGGCGGAGATTTAGGATGGTTGAGACAGGAGTCGAGAACTGCACCTAAGAAATTTATTGATAAAGCACTTGCTGCCGGCAAAGACAACTACTTCATTGTTACAACTAACAACGGAGTTCATATAGGTAAAACTACTTCTGATGTAAGTACTAAAACCATTAAAGTTGCACGTCTAACACAAACTGTTATTCCAAGTACAGAAACAGATCGCGAATACTATAGAATGGCTGGAGAATTCTTAGCCAAAGCTAAAGGCGATGTAGTATTTGAAGAGCTTGTTGAAGAAATGGGTTACTCTAAAAAAGTAGCTAAGAAAATTACAGAGGAAGAAAGAAGAGTGGCAGGTATCAACAACGGAAATATTATTGCTCGTTGGTTATTTGATCCAGAAACGGATGAAGGCGATGTATCAGACATCATTGAAGTTGATGGTAAATACGTTGTTGCTCATTGCACTAAAATCAGAAAAGAAGGATTGCCTGATGCTGAAGATATTAGAGCTGAGGTTGAGGCAAGAGTTAGAAACGACTTAAAAGCAAAACAGATCTACCCTAAATTTACTGAAGCGCTTAAATCGAATAAAGATGCTGAATCTTTAGCAAAAGCATTAGAAACAGTGGTTACGCTTCTTCCAGCAGTTAATTATCAGGAAGGAAACATACCATATGTTGGAAGAGATAATAAAGTAACAGGCGCTCTTTTCGGAACTGCAGCTGGCAAGCATTCTGATGTTATTATTGGAGAGGGTGGTGTTTATGTTGTATTTGTAACAAGCTATAATGAGTACAACTTACCACAAGATGTTGCTAAACTAAAAGAAGAAGAAACTGCCAATTTGAATCAGATGGTTGATCAAAATATTGAGGAAGCCCTACTGAAAATTGGTAAGGTGAAGGACAAGAGATACAAGTTCTTTAATTAGAATGTATTTCCAATCTTCAATAGGCAAAATATATTATTCTAAGGTGGGGCAAGGTCCCCACCTTTCTTTTTTACACGGATTTTGCGAAAACCAGTCTATCTGGTTAGAAACTGTCGACAGACTCAAGGACAATTACAGTTGTTTGCTAATAGATCTTCCGGGTTTTGGTAAAAGCAGCTTGAATGGCCCCTACAGCTTGCAAGAAGTTGCTCAAATGCTTCATGAATTACATCTGGAATTGGAAATTGAGACAACTGCGGTATTCGGACATTCAATGGGTGGCTATATTGGATTAGAACTGCTAAAGAACTACCCTGAGCACATAATGGGATTGGGGCTAATCCATTCTACTGCACTGGCTGACAGTGAAGAAAAAAAGCTATCTCGACAAAAAGTAATTGACTTCCTAGCTACGCATAAAGCTAGTGATTTTCTGAAAACCTTTTACCCTCAGCTAGTGAGTCCATCCAATCTAGATGACCACAAAGACACCCTTTGGTATTTAGTCAGAAAAACTAAATCAGAGAGCATTGTAGAAGCTACTCGAGCTATGATGAATAGAGCAGACCATCAGAAAACTTTAGAAAATACGGATAGACCTATACTGTTTCTAACAGGAGATGAGGATGCACATTTCTCGGTTGAGAGCATATATAAACAAGCATCAAACTGTAAATCAGCGCAAATCAGTCTCATAGAAAAAGTAGGGCATTTGTCCCTTATGGAAGCACCAGAAAAGTGCCAGCATGCAATTCAAGAATTTCTTTCTTTTATTGAATATTTAGGAGCGAATGCTAAAGCTTGATAAATCAGCAATTGCAGTATCATCAATTTTCACATCCTTAACTCTAGCCAATGCAGGTCCGCTCTTGCACCAATTAATCATTCGGTCGACGGCCTCATCCTCACCTTCTATTTCAAGATATACACTGCCGTCGGCTTTATTCTCAATAATGCCATTGACTCCAAGTATCATCGCTTGCTGCTTAGCTGAGGCTCGGAAATACACGCCTTGAACTCTGCCTTGTACTATGAGCTTTTTGGCTTTCATTCAATTCTTGTCCATTCTGATGTGCGACCTAGCCAGGTCATACCCATAACATAACCTCGGAGATATAATGTATTGAGGTCGTCGCCTTCAAAACGCATATAGCCATCATAGGTCTTGCCATTATTGGGATCGTAAATGGTACCATCTTCCCATTTTTGCTCTGATTCATTCCACTCAAAAGACTTCATGATAACCATACCCAATCTATCGCGATCTCTAAGAGATTTATCTGGATTATTAGGGTCTTTTTTAGGATTTCCACTTGCATCATTTGGCTCAACTAAATGCTCAATTTTGCCGTAATACTTACCGTTTTTAGCGCGGTAAATTCTGATATGTGCGGTTTTGTCGGCATTCCAATACGTACCTCTAACATCATCCGCTTCAACTGCTGTTTTCATCCAAGCATCTGTCAAACCAAACATGCTTAGACATAATCCAATTAATAAAAATCGTTTCATAACATTATTCTTTCCTTTCAAGTATACAATTTTCATTCCATTATCGAAAAGCAAAAATCAATTGATTGCCAATTATCTTTGCCTATGCTTATAAAGACCTTTGGGAGCGCAGTGCAAGGAATTAATGCGCAATTAATAACCGTAGAGGTAGATATAGGAAAAGGTGCAAAGGCCCAACTGATAGGGCTTCCAGACAATGCTGTTAAGGAAAGTCTCACGAGAATATACGCAGCACTAAAAAATACAGATCTCATTTTTCCGCGAAAAGGAGTCATCATTAATATGGCTCCCGCCGACATAAAAAAAGAGGGTTCTGCTTATGATTTGACCATTGCAGTGGGCATATTAGCCGCTTCAAATCAGCTAAATCAAGAAAGGTTGTCAAAAAGCTTATTAATGGGTGAACTGTCTCTCGACGGCTCATTACTTCCAATAAAAGGCAGCCTACCCATGGCTATACAAGCCAAAAAAGACGGCTTTGAACGCATGATACTGCCTGCTGAGAATGCAAAGGAAGCTGCCATAGTGCAAGGGATAGAGGTTTATGGCATTGGCAATCTAAAAGATGTAATCTCTCTCTTAAACGATGAATCTGAGCTTCAACCGATAGTTGTAAGTCCGAGAGACGACTTCAACGAGGGCTTGCAAAAACAAATCAATGATTTTAGCGATGTAAAGGGCCAAGATTCCATTAAACGCGCTATGGAAATTGCCGCTGCAGGGGGACATAATATCATACTTATTGGTCCACCAGGAGCAGGCAAAACCATGCTAGCAAAGCGACTAAATACCATCTTGCCTCCTATGAATTTACATGAGGCTTTAGAAACTACAAAGATCCACTCTGTGGCGGGAAGACTAGGTGCAAACGCCAGCCTTATGGCTCATCGCCCATTCAGAAACCCACATCACACCATTAGTGATGTAGCTCTAGTTGGTGGCGGCAATAATCCTCAACCCGGTGAAATATCCCTAGCACACAATGGGGTGCTTTTCTTAGATGAACTACCAGAGTTTAAACGGACGGTTTTGGAAGTATTGCGACAACCACTTGAAGAGCGAAGAATCACCATATCAAGAGCAAAATTTACTGTCGATTATCCCAGCAGTCTAATGTTAGTGGCTAGCATGAACCCCTGTCCTTGCGGTTATTTCAATCATCCAGAAAAGGATTGTGTATGTGGACCAGGAATAGTACAAAAGTATTTGAGCAAGATATCTGGACCTTTATTGGATAGAATTGATATACATATAGAAGTTACCCCTGTGGCTTTCGATCAGTTGGCAGATTCCGCTCCCGATGGAGAAAATAGCGCCACTATTAGAGAAAGAGTAGTTGCAGCTAGATTAGTGCAAGAATCGAGGTATGAAGAACAAAAAGCGACCTATACCAATGCGCAAATGCAAACTGGCGATATAAGAACTCACTGTCAATTAGATCATCAGAGCTCCATACTCCTAAAGGCGGCCATGAACAAATTGAAATTGTCGGCGCGAGCCTATGATAGGATACTCAAGGTGAGTAGGACTATAGCAGATTTAGCTGGTTC
>CBDUMX010000081.1:0-9072 GCA_965368435.1 uncultured bacterium | reverse complement strand
TGGGCTTATCCACTGCAAGGACAAGGATGGATCTGATTTCCGACAATGCAAAATCTCATGCTAATATTTATGTTTGAATTCTTTTTATAGTCAAAGAATGCATCCAGAGGTAGATAAATATATGGACAGCTTAGAAGATTGGCAATCTGAAGCAAGATTATTGCGAGAAATACTCTTGGATTGTCAATTAACTGAAGATTTCAAATGGAGGGTGCCCTGTTATACTTATCAAGGTAAAAACATAGCAATAATAGCTGTGTTTAAAGACTATTGCGCCCTTAGTTTCTTAAAAGGGGTGCTCTTGGGCGACGAAGAAAATATACTTGAGTCGCCCGGCGAAAACTCTAAATCTGTGAAGATGTACAAATTCACAGATATCAGCAGTTTGCACGACAAGCAGCTCATTTTGAAAGCCTACCTGTACGAAGCTATAGAAATAGAGAAAGCCGGTTTAAAAATAAAACCACAAAAAGCATCTGATTTAGTGTTGGTTGAAGAACTACAAAATAAATTAGAATCCGATTCAGCATTTTGTAGTGCTTTCAATGCCCTATCCGCAGGAAGACAAAGAGGATATAATATCTATTTCTCTGCTGCAAAACAATCAAAATCTAGAATAGCTAGAATAGATAAGTACACAGAACGTATTATGAATGGAAAAGGTATCCATGATTGCGTCTGCGGCCATTCTAAAAGAATGCCAAATTGCGATGGATCACATAAATATCATTAATCAGCTTTTTAGATAGCCCGAGCTTAAAACTTCCCCTGTTCTTTACTTGCTTATTTGTAGGTATTTTCAAAACCGACATTCGCATGGCGTTTAGAAAAGTTCAATACCAACTTCTCTGTGCTTGTAATGACAGCCAACAATAATTTCTTAGCAGCTCTCAACATAAAAAGCTTTAATTGACCTCCCAATCTAAAGCCTCTAAAACCTTTCTTTTTTCTGCTAGCAGTCTTTGCTGATTCAGTTGATCTCTCCTCCTTCTTTCGTTCACTGGGTAAAGGAATGTCTTCGTATTCCATTTCTGCGGCTGCCCCAAATAATACAACTGCTAAAGTCTCATTCAGCAAACTTTCTATGCGATTGAAGAATCTCATCAAGCGCATTAATTTTAAATTAATTGATTTCATACTACTTAATTATACATTTTAACTTAATAACTAAACTCTTAATTAGATACAATATTATTTCTGTATAATGCTTATTTACAGATTATTAAGTGATTTTTTTCGACTTAATATTGATTAAGTTTACTTAATTAAGTTAATTCAAGTACTTAATTTTACTTAATTATCTACTTAATTAGTATTTTTGTATACAGTGTTGCTTAGTCATAACATAGCTATAGAGGAACAAAGCTTGAGTTTATTAAGCCAGACCTATCCCCAACTAAAGACGGCATATGCTTTTCGATGGTTGAGCAATGGAGCGGTCAGCGTTCACTCTATTAAAGCTCAGACTAATCATAAAATTGAATCTGAGCTAGCCAGTTTTATACAGCAATCAAATACAGGATGGTATGCTAAAAGTGAGACTCCTATCGACTATAAGAAATCTCTTGGACAAGTAGAATTAGAACATGAATTGGAGCGCTGTCTACTTATAATTCGCTCTATAGAATACAAAGATCTTCAATTGTCTTTCCTACTTGAATTTAGTCCTTTTGGACTATCTACATCCAACTACCTTAGCTCTGCAGAAAAAAGATTGTTAGAAAGCTCCATCAAAAACCTCATGAATGCCTTTGTACAGATACAGTTAACTGATAAAGAAATACTGAAATCTTTAGCAAAAAGTAAAAAACAACTTCACAATGAGCTTCTCAATGTGAATGAGCGTCTAGATAACCGAGATCAGCATTTTGAGCGTACTTTGAATCAGCTTATGCAATTACTTCTTGGTAAACTTCAGCGACAGTTAAAAATTAAAATCAATTATCACCCCTCTTTTTCAAAAGCCTTGTACAGATATAATGGATCTTTTGAAGACTTAGAAACCCATCTTGCCAAACAGTTGGAAGTTGACGCCAATTTGGCTATGCTTAATGACGAAGAAGAGATTTGGCTTGATGAGTCGCATATGTCGGGTATCAATATCAATAAATCTGCTCAAATCAGCGGCAAAGCTGAACCAAAAATAAAGCTTGGACGACTTGCAAAAGCTTATGCCTTATTGGATAGATATGAAAGCTCGGCGAACAAATTGGTAGCTAATGGCCTGAGTATAATAGGCAAGAATATAGGTTTACATTGTCAGCCAGCCATATCTAATGCGGCAATAACTGATGCATTGAGTAAGAATTCAAAGAAAATTTATGAATTATTTGAAAAATATCCCGACCGTTGGCCAGTTATACGCAATCAATTCAAATCAATTGCCAACATAATTGAGAAAGAGAGTATCAGAAGGCAAACGGCCTAAGCCTTTGGTTCTATAATAAAGAATCCATCATCGCCCTGACTCTGGTATAAAGGCATAAAAATATTGCCGTCTTTAGCGGAAGTGATTTCCCCATACTTATTTGTCGCGAGTACCTCCCCTTTGTATATCTTTTGAAAATTAGTAAATCCTTTGGCCATCCTAAATTCTTCGTCGACTGCTATATGGTATCGCTCAACCAGTTCAAAATGCTTGTGCTGAGGTCGAAGTTCATCGTCTAATATATTTCTCAACCATTTAAGTTCAGATTCATGTAAATTGGGATAGAAACCGCTGTGATACATGCTGAGATAAACGAAAGCCTCATGCTTTATTATACTGGTTTTAGAGTGATGTTGTCCAGCTTCAAAAGCCAATCCACAAAAGCCTTTTTTGCAGAACCAAGAAAGGACAGTTCCGTCGAGGAATCCTCTCAATCCAGTGATATAAGGAACATTGAGCGCCTCTATAAATTGATGATCATTGTTTTCGTATTGAGTTACTATAAAAGGAATTGTTGGCGCTGAAGTGGTGTGCAAGTCAAGTAAGTAAGCTTTTCCATTATTACCTTCTATTTCTTTATCTATTAGACTTTTAATTTCTCTAAGCTCTTTGTACTCGCTTACATTCAGTTTATCTATGGTGTCGAAATGATGTTTGTCCCAAATTCTATTCAAATCAAAATCTACATAACGCACACCCTGAGCAATGGCGGCAAGATTTCCTCTTATAGCAATTGCTCTTCCACAAAATTCCTCTTTGCGCTGCATTAATTCCTTAAATACATTATTTAAGGCTTTTATTCCCGGCCCTTCATTTCCGTGCAATCCAGCAATAAATATGAGTAAAGGTCCTGGCTGAGAACCTGTGATTTCTCCAATTATTCTTTTCACCTATTTCTTGAAAACTTTTGTAATATTAGCTACCTGAACTATATCGCTTTCAGTTACAATTCCGGACAAATGCTTGTCTTCTGTAACTAATAAACAACAGGCTCTGGTTTGTGCCAGCAAAGATACCGCTTCTTCAGTGCTTGTGCTAGATGGAATGCTTATAAATTCTGTTTGCATGATATCCTTAACCAACTCAGGTCGAGACGAATGCGGTTTAGTATTATAGTGTAAAAGATCCTTCACTGTTATTAATCCAACTAACTCATGTGCTGCATTTTCAACAGGGATACTTCGTATACTTTTCCAATCCATCATGTTCACTACAAGGTCAATAAGATCATCTTCTTTCGCTATATAGAGTTCTCGCTCCATTATTTCTCTTACTGTACCAAACTTCTTTAAGCCATCTATTTTTCTTGGGTCGATATCTCTCCATTTGTGTACAGGCTTTGATGCCAGTTGATTGTGATAGAGCGCTTCGGTTATGCTCCTAGAAGCCTCATTTGCTGTTGATTTCTCCAATAGACTTGTGAAATTCTTTATCAGCCATTTTGAACCATTTTTATTCTTTTCTACTCTTTTCTCTATCACTTCTAATAGTTCATTAATTTTATGGGGATTGATCTTGGCTTTTTCTAAACCTTCTCGAGCCATAGGCAGAAGTACAGAGCGAATGAGTTTTTGAGCACTTACTGTTTTATTAAACCATTTAAACTGACAGTCCAAGCCGTTTCTGGCTGCATTATAAAAATTATAGCGACAATCTTCAAAAGCAACTTGTTCCGGTAAATTGTGATATTCATGAGGCATAGAGTGCATAATACCAAGCCAAAATGCTGCATTAGCAATTTCATCTATAACGGTAGGCCCAGATGGTATATATCTATTTTCTATTCTCAGATGTGGCTTGCCCCCTCCAACACCATAGCACGCCCTATTCCATTTATAGACAGTACTATTATGCATTTTAAGTGCTTCTAATTGGGGAATACCACCTTGTTCTAATACTGCCAGAGCATCTTCTTTCTCATCGGAGGAAAACAACATATTGAAGCGCGATATATTGTCGCGGAACAGGTCTACGGCAGTTCCTTTTGCCCATTGTGTACCAAAAGTAACTCTTGGTTCTTGCTCTCTTTTAATATTGATTGGTCTAGTATCTACACTTTGTTGAAAGAGGGCAATCCTAGTTTCCTTCCACAATCTCTTACCAAGTAATAAAGGCGAATTAGCACAAACGGCTAATACTGGTCCAGCAATCATTTGCGCCCAATTATATTTAGAAACAAACTCATCTGCCTGAATTTGCATATGTACTTGAAAGCTGGTGTTGCAGGCTTCAAACAATATGTTTTCATGGGTTGTGATGAGTTCATCAATTGCCATGATATTAAGCTCAAAATCGCTGCCTTTCTGTTGCTTCATTACTTCGTTCAGTGCTTTATACCTGGGATTTGCAGTCATGAATTCAAAATTCAAATGCTCTTTGCGAAGAGTGGGAAGTATACCAGTCATCAATATCTTGGTATCCATGGATTCAACAACCAAATGAGCTTTATTCAGCAGATATCTGAGTTGATCTTCAATTTTTTCAAAACAGTCGCCCTCAAATTCAAAGGGATCTAAATTCGCTTCTATATTGAATTTCGCAATTTCTGGAACAAAATGGTCATCGCTAATTGCTTTCAAAACCTCCATATTATTTGTTGCAGGCATGAAATTATTGTCTAATAAACAAAGCTCCTGTTCAGCTCCTATCCTATAAATCCCTGACTCTATCATGTTGTTTTTCAGCATTTTATCCAATGCCTGAATATCGTTCAATAGAAGTCTGGTGAATTTCTTTTTGCTTTCTGGGGAAGTGAATTTATTAACTGATTGAGATCCCATATTCTTTATTATGGCGTAATTTACACAAAAACTTGTTTAGAATATTTATGAATCAACTGATTGTTACTCTGCTAATTTAGGAAGATTACAGATAGTTTATTCTCTAAATTGCAGATTGGATAAACAGTATGAGTAGTTTTAAAATTAGACCTCGCTTTCGACAGGAATTCAGCTCAAAACCAGAAGAGCTCATAGCACTGTTTAAAGACCGCATAGAAAACGACAATGATTTATGCTCGTGTAGAGCTGATTTTAGTGGTAATCATATCATCTTAAAAATACCAGCTGAAGAACAGCACTACTGGTCACCGCAATTGTCTTTAAGTATTGACAGCAATGAAGACGGCAGTCTCATCAGAGGCCTTTATAGTCCTCCACCCTCAGTATGGACTATGTTTGCTTTTGGCTATTTTGCATTGGCGGTTGCCTTTTTAGTTACTGCTATTGCAGCGTATTCTTACTACATGCTCGAAATTCAAAGCAATTTAGTTTGGCTGCTACCTGTTTATCTTGCACTTGCAATAATCTTATATATCATTGCTCAATTTGGACAAAAACTAGGTGCTGAACAGACCTACACTTTACATCATTTTTATGAGGAAACTGTTGGTAAGAAGAGTAGTATTGAATAGCATTAAGTAAGATTACCTCAACAAATGTATTAGTCCTTTGTAGGTTGTTTGGGTATCTCTACCTGCTTGCTGGTATTTAGCAATGAAGAAATACACGTCTTGCTGAACTGCTTCATCCTTGTAAAATCCATCCCATGCAGCTATATCGCTTTCGTACAACTTTTCGCCCCATCTGTTATAAATTTCGAAAGCACTTATGGTTATTATACAATCATCAGGTATAATGGGTCTGAAAATATCGTTTAACTTGTCGTCATTAGGACTAAATGCATTTGGAAAGTATATGTGGCAGGTATTACAATTAATGAATTCTAAGCTGATGCTCGTCGTAATATATTCGCAGGTGTCGATATACACATAGGCATAAAGAGTTAGATTAGAATCTATAGTTAACTTATTGGAAGTTAAACCATTGCTCCATCGAAGAGAGTCAAATGTAGATGGCAAACTAATAGTATAAGTCTCACCAATACACAAGGTTTGGTCATTGCCTAATTCTAAACTTGCTTGTATTTCATCGAAGATAGAATCACAGACATTGCATTCCCGAAAGTCAACTTCAATTTCTGAGCTGTAAAATATGCAGTCGCCATATGAATATATAGCGTAATACGTACCTGCTTCATCAACTTCAATGGTATTGCCAGCAGAGCTATCGTTCCATATAATCTCCCAATCAGTATAATCAGGGACATCCAGTGTTAAACTTTGTCCATAACAGAGCACTGTGTCGCTTGGGTTTATTACAATATTGGAATTTATCATATCCTGCTTATCCTGGCAACTGTCGCAATTCTCAAATACGACTGCAATGGAATCAAAGCGATAACATCCTAAAGAGTCTATTCTCAACCAATAATCACCACTGTTAGTCACTATGAGTGAATCTTCAGTACTTCCCGTAGACCACAACGCATTGACGTTTTCCGGTGCATATAAAATTAAAATATCAGCTTCGCATAAAGTAGTATCGTCAAGCAATGCTGAATGCGGACGGGGAATAATGGTTAGTATGTACTCGATTTCTGTATTGGTACAATTGTTAAAGCTCGCTCGCACATAATAAGTTCCTGCCTCACTGAATACATGCTTTACAGATAGCCCGGTATCAAAATTGTGGGTTCCGCTATTAGGATCATCAAAATTCCAAAAAACACTGTAAGCTGGATTGCCGCTTAATGCAAAGAAAGATGTATCCGTTTCGCAAAAACCTTGAGAGATTATTTCAAATTGTTCACTGCTGCATTTTTCGTCTACCCAGTTTGACACGCTAGAGTTTAAAGAGAATCCTATCAAGGATCCGTGATTGCCATTGCTAGTACGATCTAGGAGTGTATTCACACTTGAATTAGTACCATTGGGGCATGCTTGGTTAAAGTCGTAATAAGTTTCCAGATTGCTTTCAGCTCCAGAAGTTTCAGAATTCATTAGATTTTGAATCTCAGCAGCGGATTTTGCTGTACTCCACAATCTAAATTCATTGAGATCCCCTTTGTAGAACTCGCTATTATTCGCTTTATCCCAATCTTGACCTAAAGAATACCTATCACTACTAGAGAGTACGAACCTCGACCTATACTTGCCAATAGATATACCATCAATAAAGGCCTCCCCTGAATCTCCGGATCTAACAAAAGCAATGTGATGGCAATCTCCATCTCCAATTATGCTGTCTGATTCAAGAACAAATTTAGGATTGCTTCTGTCGTCGTAAATTACCAATTTACCATCCTGACTAGTCCCAGTTCCACCCATAATAATTAGAAATTCATTATCGCCAAAACTTGCAGGTTTATTCACAGAAAACATATTCACCCTTATAGTGGCTTGTTGGTTAGCATTAGCTTGCATCCAAAACTCCAAGGTAAAGTCGTTCAAATTAGATGCAAGGCCAGAAATAGAGTTGATATTGACATAATCATTTGAACCATCGAAGTTTAAGACTGTATCTTTTACTTGCCCTATAAGAGAATGTGAAACAAGGAGCAAAGCTAGACTTAGCCCATAGAATTTAAATCGAATTAAGGTCTTCAATTAATATAAAAATACAAGAAAGAATTTAATAATGCTGTTGAAGCTTTAATTCTGTTTGGAGCTCGACAACAAATAAGCTTTGAAAAACTCATTTAAATCGCCGTCCATTACGGCACTCACATTACTAGTTTCATGTGATGTTCTGACATCTTTCACTAATTTATAAGGGTGCATTACGTAATTTCTGATTTGCGACCCCCACTCAATTTTCAGTTTACCAGCTTCCACATCCGCCCTTTCGGCATTTCTTTTGCGCAGTTCAATATCATACAATTGAGACTTTAACATCTTCATAGCCTTCTCTTTATTCTTCAGTTGCGAACGCTCTTGTTGGCATTCAATGGCCAAACCACTTGGCTCGTGATGCAGCCGAACAGCAGTTTCAACCTTATTAACGTTCTGACCTCCTTTACCCCCACTTCTGTATGTATCCCAGCGTATATCTGCTGGATTGATTTCTATTTTTATAGTATCGTCTACAACCGGATAAACATACACCGATGCAAAACTCGTATGCCTTCTATTGCTTGAATCGAAAGGTGAAATTCTAACAAGCCTATGCACTCCATTTTCTCCTTTGAGATAACCGAAAGCAAAATCACCAGAAATTTCAATGCTACATGATTTGATACCGGCTACATCTCCATCTACTTGATCTTGAATCTGCACTGTGAATCCATTCTTCTCTGCCCACATAACATACATGCGCAATAACATTTGGGTCCAATCATTACTCTCAGTACCACCGGCACCCGCATTTATTTCTAATATTGCATCGAGTTGATCTTCCTCACCAC
Organism: uncultured bacterium; assembly: GCA_965368435.1. Classification (GTDB taxonomy): domain Bacteria; phylum Bacteroidota; class Bacteroidia; order NS11-12g; family UBA9320; genus JAHEKB01. The sequence goes on along the minus strand of CBDUMX010000081.1, from coordinate 401 downwards.
TCATCATGTTTTTAAACTCTAGATCTTCGAGTTCTTGTAGTGTAGATTCATACTTACGATCAATTTCTGCATCTACATCCTCTCCCATTTCTTTGAATTCGAGCAGTACAGAAATATCGTCTATGCCTTCCTCTAATTTGGCATAGGCATCGGTCCAAATCTTTTTTTTCTTTATTTCTTTAAGATGTATTTCAGCTTTTTCTGGATTGTCCCAAAAAGCTGGGTCGTGCGATTGAAGCTCTTCTTCTTCAATTAATGCCAATTTCTTGGCTACGTCAAAGATAACCTCCCAGTGCCGAGATACGGCCCTTCATATCGTTAAATTGATCTTGTGTCATTAGTATAGTCCGCTTTTAAGCGATCTCTAATTTCTCTTATCTCTTCTCTATTTGCTTCATTGT
>CBDUMX010000080.1:0-9256 GCA_965368435.1 uncultured bacterium | reverse complement strand
GTTTTCATCACTTTTGAGATTGTTGTCTATCTCGGACATATTGCAGAAGTTTTAAATTGATAAACAATGATTAACATTATTTTTGCTCGTCAAAAGTACTCAGATTTAAGATGATAACGCACCAGTCCTCCCTAGAAAGTTTTGAAGAACAATTTGATTTTGTATTAAACAACTATTCTGGGCACGGCTACAAATTAGAACAATTTGATCATATCATTCTTGGAGGTTTAGGAGGAAGTGGAATTAGTGCTTCCATCGCAAAAGCATGGTTCTACGACAAGTGCAATATTCCTATTGAACAGGTAAATGATTACTTTCTTCCTTCTTATGCTTCTTCCAAAAGTTTAGTTGTGCTCAACTCATACTCGGGAAACACTGAAGAAACTATTTCCATGTTTGAGCAAGCAAAGGCTGCAGGCTCTACTATTATTACAATTTCTTCGGGCGGTAAATTGCAAGAGTTGTCGGCAGACAATTCAATTACTTCTTACAGTCTTCCAACGGGTTTCCAACCGAGAATGACAATCGGCTTTGGCTTGAGTTATCTTTTGCTGGTTATTGGTGATGTCTTAAATTTAAACTATAGAGAGAAGCTTGAAGAATTGAAGAGGGAGTTTCCTATTCAGCGTCAAAAACAAATTGATAGTGCTGATCAGATTTTCGGCTTCTTTAAAAGTAGTTTGAAGCGAAAATTTGTAATTCTCGCAGACAGGCAATACGCTGCAGTAGCGATTCGCTTCTCACAACAACTAAATGAAAATGCCAAACTTGAAGCATTTGTGAATATAATCCCAGAGGCAAACCACAATGTTTTAGAAAGTTATGTTGATAGACTCGACACCAACTTCATAATGCTTTATTCTGAAGAAAATCAACGAGTAGCAGCACGTTTTGATTTCCTTGCTTCCCACTTAGAAATGGAAAACAATAAGGTACTGCCTTTGGTGATCCCTGAATTCAGTATTTATTCGCTTTTTGATGTGATCTATAGACTTGACTGGGTAAGTGTTTTTGCAGCTGAAGAATTAGGAGCTCCGCTGATGGAAGTTCCAAATATTTCTAACCTCAAAGAATTTCTCAGTAATTTAGAGATAATTGAAGAAGAGGAGGCCTAATTCATGCGTGGGCTAAACTATTTAAAATACGCTCCCTTTTATTTGCTCTCGCTTCTTCCACTTTCTGTACTTTACATCATTGCTTATTTCAGTTACCTTGTTCTTTTTAGGGTTCTAAAGTACAGAAAATCAGTAGTCCGTGAAAATTTGCAGAATTCATTTCCAAACTTAAGTCAAGCTGAAATCAATAAGCTAGAATACAAGTTTTACAGGCATTTTACTGAATTATTTCTCGAATCTTTGAAAGTACTTACCATAAGTAAAAACAGAGCAAAAAAACTATTGCGTTTTAAGAATATAGAAGTATTGGACCAAGAGTATGAGGCAGGAAATAACGTTATACTCTACGGTGCCCATTTTGGTAATTGGGAGTGGTTTGCATACTTTCCCTTGAATATCAAACATCAATTTGTTTCTTTCTATCAAGAGCAATCTAGCGCCTACTTCAACCAGTTAAGCATCCTCATGCGCGAACGCTTTGGCAATATCTGTGTGGAATCTAAATTGGGCTATAAAAAGCTTTTGGAACTGAATAAATCCGGCGTACTGACATTGGCATATCTGATTGGGGATCAATCCCCTATGACCAATAGCAGTAAAATTTGGACTGATTTCTTGAACCAACGCACCGCGTTTTTAGTAGGAGCAGACAGAATTGCAAGAAAAGCCAATATGAAGATTATGTACCCACACATTCTCATGAAAAAACGAGGCGAATATGAGTTGACTTTAAAGGAAATCGACACAGATGGGGATTCACAATATGTAATAGCTAACTACGCCCGCCTTTTAGAGGAAAATATAAAAGAACAAGCGGAACTATGGTTGTGGACCCACAGAAGATGGAAAATCAAGGAAACTTAGGTTTTATAATACTTTGTCGTATTCCAAATCAGAAGCAACAAAAGCCTGTTGATCTTCATCAAAAATTACACAACTATCTATAGGTTTGACATATAGGTGTAAACTTAAGGCTTTACTATCAGAAGTATTAATCAGACTGTGATAGCCCATCTCATCCTCCATAAAAGTTGTTTTACCTTCTGCCACAATTTGAGTTTTATTTTTCACCATTTGTCTGTTGTCAGAATTGAAGGAATAGAGTTCTTCAATAAATTCTCCTTCAACAAAATGCACCCAGCACGCTTGTTGGTCGTGGCCATGGATAAGGGTGGCTTGATGCGCATTCCATCCTAATAACAATAGTTCATAATTATCAGTTCTAGCAATGCAAACTCTAGTATAGCGTTCCTCAGAAAATACCGCCAAAGTTCTCAATTCCTCTTTTGATAATGCTAGCCTATTTGCAATTTTACTATAATCGCCATCTTCTACATTTTCAAGCTCAGAGAGCAATTGCTTTAGATTTTGTATTTGAGTAGTGAGTGACATGATTTCGTTCAAAGTTACCATTTATAAAGGCTTATCGAATTATTATGGCAATTTATTGGATTACAAGCTTAAATAAATTTTGTTTGCAGCGCATTTTGTACTTAACAAAATGTTACATCAAATTGTTATATCCTCTATGATCAGTGATCTAAATCTGTTTCTAAATCTTGCCAATGAATTACTAAATGCTGAAAAAGAAGAGGCAGTCTTAAAACCTATAAATCCAGATGAGCTTTACAACAGCCTTGATCTTTCATTAACTGAGGATGGAAGCATCAAGGAAGACTTTGAAAAGGCCCTGAAAGAACTTGTTCTAAACACTCCAAGAACAGCAACTAATATGTTTTACAACCAATTATTTGGCGGTCGACAAAGCAAAGCTGTATTGGGAGATCTTCTTGCTGTTCTCTTAAACAACAGCATGTATACCTATAAAGTTGCTGGACCACAAGTAGGGGTTGAAAAAGAAATAATTCACCGAAGTGTTGAGCTGATAGGCTACAATAAAAACGCTGACGGAACAATTAGCTCTGGTGGATCAATGAGCAATATGATGGCGATGCTAATGGCTAGAGACCATCACAACATAAGCATCACCAAAGAAGGGGTCCAGGCAAAACTGATTGCATATACTTCTGAACACTCTCACTACTCTATCCCTAAAAATGCTTCACTAATTGGTATAGGACTCGATCAAGTTCGACGTATTCCAACTGATGAAAAAGGAGTTATGATAGTTGATGAATTGGAAGCTGCAATAAAAGAAGATATAGGAAAAGGGAATCAGCCTTTCTTTGTTAATGCAACTGCCGGCACTACTGTACTTGGAGCATTTGACCCTATTCGGCAAATAAGTGTCATTACAAAAAAATATAAACTTTGGTTACATGTTGATGGAGCCTATTGCGGATCAGTAATCTTTAGTGACAAATATAAACACCTTGTAGATGGCATAGAAGAATCCGATTCTTTCAACTATAATGCTCATAAAATGCTTGGCACACCACTGACTTGTTCAGTTATTATTACCAAACACAGAAAGTGTTTATACGAATCTTTTTCTATAGATGCGGATTACTTGTATCAAACAGACAAAGACGACTACAATCTTGGAAAAACCTCATTGCAATGTGGAAGGCGTAATGATGCATTAAAACTTTGGACCCTGTGGAAATCTGTGGGTAGAAAAGGAATAGAGCAAATAGTAGACAAGCAATTCTACCTCGCTAATATTGCGCGTGAATATGTTTCAAACAATCCTGACTACACCTTATACAGCTATCCAGATTCAATATCTATCTGCTTCAATTACAAAAACATACCCGCCAATGAGCTATGCACCGCTCTTTATGAAAAGGGTGAAATACTAGTTGGGTTTGGGCAGTTCAATGATCAAGAATTTATCAGACTTGTAACTGTAAATGCCAATAACGGTAAAGAAGAAATACTAGAATTTTTTAGAAGAATGGAAGCATTTGCAAATGCCAACTTCTAAACTCTAATTTATCAGTAAAAGACCTGAGTAAGCTCATATTGCGAGCTAATGCCTAGAATACCTTTGCAACAAATGACAGACAAAAGTATTTGGATAAAGCATACTCATGATGAGATTAAAAATCGCGTATTTAAAGCCATTTCTGAGAATATAAATTACACCGAGCAAAACGTACTTGGCGTTCCTGCTTCATACTTAGATCAGGATGTATTCCCTCTTTACAATAATCCGCTTCTAAAAGACGCACCTTTTATGTCAACCTTAATTAAAAATCCGAATCACATCGGATGTCATAGTTTGGGTAACTCTGAAAGCTTTTTTAAAGGCACTCAAGAGCTGGAAAAGGAATTAATAGAATTATGTGCAGTTGACATACTCAATGCAAAGAAACACAGTATAGATGGATATGTAGCTAGTGGCGGCACTGAAGCCAATTTGCAAGCTATATGGATCTATAGAAACCTATTTAAAGAAAAATACAAGGCCAGCAATAATGAAATAGCAATTCTATGTAGCGAGGATAGTCATTATTCCATGGACAAAGCTGCAAATGTGTTATCTGTCAATTTAATCAAAACTGAAGTTAATCACAACGACAGAAGCATAAACACCATGGATTTAGATCGCAAATTAGCTGAAGCCAAAGAATCTGGCATAAAACATTTTGCAGTTGTGGTCAACATGATGACTACCATGTTTGGCTCTGTTGATTCTATCGATATTTACTTGGAGGCGCTACAGAAACACAAATTCAACTACAAAATACACATTGATGGCGCTTATGGCGGATTTTATTATCCATTTGCAAATGAGAATAGCAAGCTAAATTTCAATAACCCTGCCATCACTTCAGTAACATTGGATGCACATAAAATGGCCCAAGCCCCTTATGGGACGGGTATATTTTTAGTTCGAAAGAACCATATTCAATATGCAAACACTAAAGAAGCAAGCTATATTGAAGGTGAAGATTTCACCCTTATAGGAAGTAGATCTGGAGCAAATGCTGTTGCGATATGGATGATTCTGATGACACACGGACCCTTTGGATGGAAAGAGAAAATATTTATACTTCAGAAACGCGCAGAATGGCTGTGCAATGAATTACAAAAGCTCAATGTAACTTACTACAGGCACCCCAATTCAAATATCATAACTATTGGCTCCAAATTCGTAACACAAGATTTAGCTAAAGAACTAGGACTTGTTCCAGACAATCATAGACAGCCGATTTGGTATAAAATAGTCCTTATGGATCATGTCAGTATTGAAAAACTTATTCCATTGATAAATGGATTAAAAAAAGACTAAAGCTCCACAACCTTATACTGCTTAGTTACTCCTCCTTCTAAGAATTGTCTTATAATTCTTTTAGTATCTGAATTGCTGCTAAATGGCTGAATTTCGTTGACAACATCATTAATATTAGCCATAGATTCAGTATTAAAATATGTAAAACCTCGGTATTCTCCTTCCTTCACAAATACCGCAGCCTGCTCATTTGACTCCCTACCTCGACCGAGAATAAGTAAATCCTTTTTATCCTCTATCCTTCCAATGGTTTTTACTTTTTCATTATAGTCTTCTACACTTAATCTCCCAGAGCAAATCTCGCAATCCTCACCTCTGTAACAATTAGCCTTTGTCTTTTCCAAACCAGTGTATTTGGGGCATAATCCGTGTTCATCTACTAGCTGATATAGATAATCTCTTGCCATAGTTAATGAAGTGAAACTCGACAATGATATCCCTCCATACTTCTTATTAAATATGTCAACTCTGAAGATTTCATCTTGTCCCTTATAGTAAGATACATAGTACGCACTGTGTTTGGATTTCTGTGCTTTATTATAAAAGGGGTAATGTTTTTTAATCTCTGAAGATTCTAATAAGTAAGCCACCAATTCATTACCTGTTTCTTCAAATCCCAGATGATGTATGCGTCGTAACAACTCAGATTTTTGTCGGGTTTTTTCAGTAAAATGAGAAGTAATTCTCTGTTTGATATTTTTGGCTTTACCCACATATAGAATTTCCATTTGCGCTCCTAGCAGGTAATAAACACCTGTGGTTTCTGGTAGTTTCTCGTATTCTTCCTTTGGCAGGTTGGGAGGAAGACTTGCCTCTTTATTGAGTTGATTTAATGAATATTCTATAAAATTATCTTTGTCCTTTTCAATCAATAAATGAAAAAGGGTAGCTGTTGCTTCAGCATCGCCCATGGCTCGGTGCCTTTTATAATTAACTATTCCTAAATTCTGACAAAGTTTTCCCAGTGAATAAGATGCGAGACCTTTTATTATACCTCTGGCTAAACGCACAGTACACAGCTTTTTCATATTAAAGCTTATGTTAAGGTCATCGAAATGATTTTTGATAATTGAGTAGTCAAAACTCACATTGTGAGCAACGAAAATCGTTCCATCTAAGAAATCGTAAATCTCCTCAGCTACATTTTCAAATGATGGTGCATTTGCGACCATCTCATTGCTTATTCCAGTTAAAAGTGTAATTGAATGGGGAATGAAAGCATCTGGATCAATGAGCTGCTCATAGCGGTCGATTATATCCTTGCCATTGGTTTTACAGATAGCGATCTCCGTAATTCTATTACCTCCTGAACCACCTGTGGTTTCAATATCGACAATAGAATAAACGAGCTCAGACATCTTTCAAAATTAATGAATCATGCGGTGAAAGATATACATGCAACAATTAGAATAGATCGGCAATCAGTTCATCCGCCTCTATTCTTTCTGCTTCTGCTTTATAATTTCTCACTATTCTATGACGTAGAACTGCTTTGGCTACTTTTTGCACATCCTCTATATCTGGAGAATACTTTCCGTGTATAAGCGCATTGGCTTTTGCTCCAATTATGAGGTATTGCGAGGCTCGTGGACCCGCTCCATACTCGATGTATGAATTGACGCGCTCTGTTGCTAATTCCCTTCCTGCTCTCGTTTTAGCCACAAGATGCACTGCATATTCATACACATTATCAGGTACAGGAACTTTTCTAACTAATTTCTGGAAACCAATTATTTCATCCCTATTCAGTATGGTTGAAACTTCAGGATTAAATCCACTGGTTGTGGCTTTTACTATGCTGATCTCTTCAGCAGTGCTAGGATAGTCTAACACCATATTAAACATAAATCGGTCAAGTTGAGCTTCGGGCAGAGGATACGTCCCTTCTTGCTCTATGGGATTTTGAGTTGCTAAGACAAAGAAGGGTTGTGGTAACTCATATCGCTGCCCAGCAACAGTAATATTCTTTTCCTGCATTGCTTCCAGTAAAGCTGCTTGAGTTTTAGGTGGCGTTCTATTAATCTCATCGGCGAGAATAATATTGGCAAATACTGGACCTTTATTGAATTTAAAGTTTCTGCTTTCGTCGAGTATCTCTGCACCTGATATATCGCTAGGCATTAAATCTGGTGTAAATTGTATACGATTAAAACTCATGTCTAATGCATCAGCTATGGTTCGTATTAATAATGTTTTTGCCAAACCTGGGACCCCAACAAGCAGAGCATGTCCATTAGACATAATGCAAGTAATTAGACCGTCAATAACATCATCTTGACCTATTATTACCTTCGCAATTTCTTTCTTGAGTTCAACTACTTTTGCGGCTAAAGAATCCGCAGCTTTTTTATCATCACTGAAATCTATCATACCTTCTAGTTAAGTCCTTTCCAAGCGGATAATTCTGTACAATTCTCGTATTTCTCATCTATCCAGACATAAACCCCTTTTTTATATGTGTTCACCCAACTCAATACTGCATCATCTTGAGCTTTAGCAAGGGCCATCTGTTGGATTTTTTGGTAGTCGTCTTTCATATTGGCAGTATGACCGGGTTTTTCACTTTTGAGGTAAACAAACCTATAGGCATTAGTTCCGTCGTACTTCTGAAAGATAGTAGGCTCTGTATACTCGCCTACACTCAAGCCGGCTACAATATCCTTGATAGCAGGATCTAGGGCTGATAAACTCACAGACTGCGAGCCTGTGCTCGGGTCAGTATAATATCCGCAATTGTCTTTTGTATATGGGTCTATACTGTATTCAGAGGCAGCTTCACACATGCTAACACTGTCTGCTTTTAGCTGTGCAATTATTCTTTCCATTTCCTTTTGTACAGCCTTAAAATCGCTATTCACTATAAGCGGTTTGATTAATATATGTCTTGCATTTATCTTTTCACCTTTTCTATCAATCAGCTGAATAATGTGATAGCCAAAATCAGTTTCAATTACTTCTGATATACTGTCTTTAGCCAGTTTATATGCAGCTCGTTCAAACTCACTGACCATCTGACCGCGGGTAAAATAGCCCAATTCACCCCCATTTACAGCAGTTCCTTTATCATCGCTTTTAAAACGGGCAGCATACTCAAAGGTGTACTTGCCAGACATAATATCTGCTCTAATTTGAGTAATTGTTTCCAAGGCGTAATCTTTGGCTATTTGACTGGGTGTTGGCGACATGCTAATTTGTGCAACTTCAACTTCTTTTTCAAAGTAAGGCAGGCTATCCTTTGGCAAGGATTCAAAGTATGATCGTACTTGTGTTGGCGATACCTTCACTTTAGTCATCAGTTTTTGCTGAACCTCCTGTATAATCATCTGCTCCCGAATTTTCGGACGCATTAACTCTTTATATTCTTCAATGGATTTACCCAAATAACGCTCCAACTGTCGCTCACCGCCAATTTGAGCTGCATAGTATTTAACTCTTCTGTCCACTTCAGCTTCAACGCGTTCTGGACTAACGTCAACGGAGTCTATTCCACCTTTGTGCAAATAAAGCTTCTGAATAATTAGTTGATTTAGTACTTCGCACTTCAAATCCCCTTCATAAAATTCCATGCTCTCCTTGGCTTGCAAATACTCGGTTTCCAAATCTGATTTTAGAATCACATTCTCGCCAACAACTGCAACTATTTCCTCTAGTATCTTGCCGTGCTGAGCACTAGCTATAGATGCCATTAGAATCAATATAATGCTTACTTTTTTTCTCAATGTATTACTACTTTATTACTGTTATACGCTTTTTCTACCAATTCTGTTTCAATCTTTTTCACAGTTTCTTTCTGTTCTTTCACAAAAAGTATCTTTTTAACTCGTTCACGTTCTAGTTCAAACGGCGAAATACCGCTCTTTATTCTGAAATCGAGAATTTTAACAAAGTAACGGTAAGTGCCTTCGTTTATCTTAATGTTTTTGTTATTGTTTAAGAAATGCTC
>CBDUMX010000079.1:0-9500 GCA_965368435.1 uncultured bacterium | reverse complement strand
ATTCAGAAGGCAAGCACGCAGAAGAGCTAACCTTGAAAGGCCCGAGCACTTCACGATGGGTGCCTCAAATTATAGAAGAGAATGATCCTGAAGATCAGTCCTATTATCCTTATATGAATGGAAACTTTGTATTTAAGCACGCCGTAACCAGATTTCCCCAAGTGATAATGGAAGCATTAAATGCCAATGGATTGAATCCGCAAGACATTAATCTATTAGTGCCACATCAAGCCAATCTGAGAATAGCTCAATTTGTTCAGAGAAGCATGAAACTATCAGATGATCAAGTGTTTAACAATATTCAAAAGTATGGAAACACAACGGCTGCATCTATTCCTATTGCACTCGCAGAAGCAAAACAAGCCGGCAAGATTAAAAAGGGAGATTTGGTTTGTTTAGCGGCTTTTGGAAGCGGATTTACCTGGGCAAGCGCTCTAATTCGGTGGTAATATCAATGAAGAAGATTAAAAGTACGCCTAAAGACATTATAGGAATTACAGACTTTATTTCTATTCCGGATGCAGGGATATCAAACTTGCCTTGCAAAATAGATACAGGGGCAGATTCTTGTGCTATTCACTGTGAGCGGGCTAGAATACGTGAAAAGAACGGAGTGGAATATTTGGTATTCAGGCTATTAGATAAAAAGCACCCGCTGTACTCTGGCAAGGAGGTAATTATAGAAGATTTTAAGGAAACCAGAGTCAAAAGTTCATTTGGGGATTATGAGTATAGATATCAAGTTCGCATAAAATTTGAGCTTTTTGGGAAAGAATACTCTGCTCCATTTAATTTATCAAATAGAAAAAACATGAAATACCCGGTGTTGTTAGGACGAAAGTTTTTAGCTAACAATTTCGTGGTAGATGTTACAAAAAGAAATTTATCTCAGAAGAAATGAAAATAGCAGTATTATCGGCAAATAGGAATCTATACAGCACCAAACGTCTAGTAGAAGCTGGACGTGCAAGGGGTCATGATATGGTGATAATAAATCACACCAAAGCGTATATGACTATCCAAAAAGATCATCCGGATGTATTTGTTGGCGATCACAAAACTGGTCCAATAGACGCTATTATCCCTAGAATTGGCGCTTCAGTTACCTTTTATGGCAGCTCAATTATTCGTCAATTTGAAATGCAAGGAGTCTTTACTACTTTAAGCTCTTTGGCTTTAGTGCGTTCTAGAGATAAGCTCAGAAGCCTTCAAATACTTACCAAATCTAATATTGGAATTCCACATACAGCTTTTGCTAGGCATCCAGGTGATATCAAAAACCTTATCAAGCAAGTGGGAGGAACACCGCTTGTAATTAAGCTCTTAGAAAGCACTCAAGGCAAAGGAGTGGTCTTAGCTGAAACTGTTAAAGCGGCAGTTTCTGTTATTGAAGCTTTTTACGGACTAGAGGCAAATATTATTGTCCAAGAGTTCATAAAAGAAGCAAAGGCTGAAGATATTAGAGCATTTGTTATTGATGGGAAAGTAGTTGGAGCCATGAAGCGAAAAGGTAAAGAAGGTGAATTTAGATCTAACTTGCACAAAGGCGGTTCTGCAGAAGTAGTTAAATTAACTAGAGCTGAACGCTCTGCTGCAATTAAAGCTGCTGCATCTTTAAATCTAAAAGTTGCTGGAGTTGATATGCTGCGATCTGCCAGAGGCCCTCTTGTGATTGAAGTAAATTCTTCTCCTGGCCTACAGGGCATTGAAGAGACGACTAAAGTTGACGTTGCAGGTAAAATCATCAAGTACATAGAAGACAACTACAAACAGTCTAAACAGAAAAAGAAAGATAAAATTGGGGTTTAATCTAAAGGGAAACGGAGTAATGCATCAGTCATAATCTCCGGATTCTTGAAAGGAATAAAATGATTGGACTCTTTGAGCATTATTAGTTCTACACTTTTTGCATTTACTAATTTTTCTTTAGCATAAATAGCGTTTCCAGGAGGAACTAAATTGTCTTTTTCTCCTTGAATAATGATTACAGGGCATTTAATATTTGGCCATAGAGGGACCATTTTTTCTAGTTCCTCTTTAGCGGGAATGATTTCCTGATTAGAAACTCGAAATGAACGCGGAAACATCCATCTAATAATCTTCCAATTCAAAGGTTTTCTCCACCTATCTCTAGGCTCTAATTCAGGCGAAACGGAGCCAGCTACTATTAACAAGCCATCAACTTGATTAGCGCTATCCATGGCAATTCTGCATATAATCGGGCCACCTAATGAATGCCCAGCCAAAACCTTTTTTTCTGCATAAAAGCTGGCAAATACTTTGGCTAGCATTTCTGCTTGCATCTCCAAACTGGGTTCTGACTGACCAAAATCAGAATAACCAAAACCAGGTCTGTCGACCAGCAATACTTGATATTTGGACAGTAATGAACTGTCTTTGGCAAAGTTTAGAAAATTACTGGAAGATCCAGGCGAGCCATGTACAAACATGACCAAAGGTTTGCTGCTGTCCTTTCCTGCTAATGTATAATGTATTGCCCTGTCTGCAACTTCAATAAAACCAAATTCTGCATTAACCCCATATTTTTCGAGCTGTTGTGCCTGTTTCTTATCTTTCATTCGAAATTGAAAACAAGAACTTAAACTGAGTGCTATAACAGTAATTACAAACAGTAAACCAGCCTTAGAGTAAAGATTTAAAGCAGACTTCATTGAATGGTTTCAAGCATTTCCAGTTCAACAATAATTGGGAAATGACCTGGCACTTTTTCATTGCCCTGTGCTCCAAAAGCCATAGAGGACGGAATAATAGCGCGTATACTCTCATTTTCTTTGAGCAAATTTGCTACATACCTTATTCCTTTTAACATTGATTTATCATTCTTATCATAAACAAGTGGATCATCTTCTTTACTGTAAGCTATTAATTCATCATTAATGGTTTTCATTACATATTTGATTTTCGCTTTTTGAAAATTGCTGCCTACTCCCCTGCTCTGTTTAAGTTTTTCATAGTAAATCCCTGTAGTGCTATCATATACTGCATTCCATCTAAATCTCTCTACATACTTATTGATAGATTCTTTTTCAAACATTTGCTTATGGGTTTGATATTGCACATCATTAAGCTTGTCGTTCATATTGGCCCAAAGTTTAATCCTTTTGCCTTCCATTCCTTTTGGAGTAACGCCTCTCATAGATGTATAAAAATCTGTAGCAGGCATTTCCAAATAAATAGAGTCTCCGACGCATAGATCAGCTAAGAGATGAAATAAATCACTGCCTGTATCTACATTTGAAATATTGAGCTCAAACTTTCTTCCTATCGTTTTAGAATCGAAGAGTACGGAGTCTTTTTTGTCTGTACACTTCATGTCCATTAGCCAATATTCAGTGCTGTGATCATTGCAGCTTTCTGAGCTTTTTAGATAATTTATTTCACCCAGATTTTGAAAGCTCTTGTTTTCGCAAGAAACTAAAGCCAATAGTGATAATACTATGATTGCATTCTTCATACTAAGTGTTTTTGATATGTTTTAATATGTTTCTTGAAAGCTGCTATGGTCTCTTCCAAACTTTCGGTACTCGCACCTCCTGCCGCATTCTTGTGACCTCCACCGCCAAAGTACTGGGCAGAGAATTCATTACAGGGAAAATCTCCTTTACTTCTAAACGACATTTTCACCAATTTTGTTCTATCGATTATTAAAGCACTCATGCTAACGCCTTTAATGCTCAATCCGTAATTTACAAAGCCCTCCGTATCTCCAGTGCGCACATTAAAACGCTTTAACTCTTCGGCTGTTAAACTCGCTAATGCAACTTTTCCATTTTCAATAATCTCAATTTTATTGTGAAGGAAGTAACCTAATAATTGCAAACGTTCGAGTCTGTTCTGGTCAAATATGTGATCATATATAATAGAGGGCTTGGCGCCAAGGTCTAAAAGTGCCGCTGCAATTCTGATAGTCGCGCTACTGGTGCTATCGAATCTAAAAGAACCTGTATCCGTGATTAAACCAGTATAGATGCATTGTGCAACGTCCTGGTTCATATATTCTTTACCTAAGTGATTTACAAAATATTCATAGAGCAACTCACAGGTTGAGCTAGCTTCAACATTGCACAATCTTTCGTCGTCAAAATCTTCAGCATCTCTGTGGTGATCTATCAATACAATAGAAGCATTCGAGTTTTTGATTAAAACACCCATCTCATTGATTCTCGAAAGGGAATTAAAATCAAGACAATAAACCAATTCCGACTCTTCTATTAGTGCTTTGGATTCTTCTTTATTCTCCTCATAGATTAAAACATCATCATTAGAAGGCATCCACCATAAAAAATCTGCATAATCCGTAGGGGTAATCACCTTTGATTTAATTCCAGCTTCCTTGAGGTAGTTGTATAGAGCAAGACTAGAACCCATTGCATCTCCATCAGGTTTGTGATGCGTTGTGATTATTATTTTACCAGACTTTTCTCTTAAATATTCTAAGTTGTGTTTAATCGTATTTTCCACTTTAAAAATTTCAGCAAAACTCGTTAAAAGAAGGAGATAATTCTATTTTTGCGCCCCTAAATACAGAATATGTCAGGAAGTATAACATTTACTATGATTAAACCAGATGCTGTTGCTAACAAACACACTGGTAAAATAATTGATGATTTCATTGCAGGTGGCTTCAATATTAAAGCCATGAAGTATCTTCATTTAAGCAAGGAAAAAGCAGAAGACTTCTACGCTATTCACAGAGAACGTCCTTTCTTCAATGATTTAGTGAACTACATGATTTCAGGACCTATTGTTGCTGCTGTACTTGAAAAAGACAATGCTGTATCTTCATTCAGAGCATTAATTGGTGCTACAAATCCTGCCGAAGCTGCAGAAGGTACCATCAGAAAGAAATACGCAACTTCTATAGAAGCAAATGCTGTTCACGGATCTGATAGCGATGAAAACGCGCAGATAGAAGCGTCGTTCTTCTTCTCTCAATTCGAGCGATTCTAGCAGTTAATCGGTTTTTAGCAATTTTTAGTAGTGTAGTACCATAGTGCTGCACAATTTATTTTACTTTGAAGCTTTATTATAATGATGAAGTTTAAAAGATTAATATTTATTGTTCTTCCTATGCTCTTTGTAGTATTTGGGTTCTATCTCAAATCTCAAGACGCTGGTGAAGATATACTACTGCGTGCCATCACTGAAAATCTCGCCAATGAACACTACGATCCTGTAAACATTGATGATGATTTCTCTGCAAAAGCTTTTGAAATTTACTTAGACAATCTGGACCCAAACAAGCGATTGTTCTTGGCTGAAGATGTAGAAATCCTATCTACTTATAAGGATAAAATAGATGATGAAACCTTAAAAGGCAGTTATGAATTCTTTGAAGCAGCTACTAAAATTATAAGCAGTAGAACTCTTCTCACTGAAGGCTTTTTCACTGAAATTCTCAGTAAACCATTTAATTTTAAAGTAGAAGAAGAAGTAGATTTCAGCGATAAGATATCCTATGTCAAAACGGAAAAAGAACTTAAAGACAGATGGCGTAAGTATTTAAAATACAATGTGTTAACTCGCCTCTATAGCGACATGGAGGCACAAGAAGCTAAGCGAGACAGCGGATTAGCAGTGCTTAGTTTTGACAGTCTAGAACATAAAGCTAGGCTTGGAGTGCTCAAAACGCATGTTGATTGGTATAAGAGATTAAAACGATTGGATAGAAAGGAAAGGCTTTCGTTATATGTTAACAGCATTATGGCTGTTTATGATCCCCACAGTAATTATTACCCACCTAAAGACAAAGAGAACTTTGACATATTAATGTCGGGCCGACTAGAAGGTATTGGGGCTCAGCTGCAAGAAAAGGATGGATATATTAAAGTCACCAATATTATTCCTGGCGGACCAGCATCTCTGCAGGGAGAGTTAAAAGAAAACGACTTAATACTGAAAGTTGCTCAAGAAGGTGAAGAAGCCGTAGAGATAATTGATTGGAAAATTGACGAAGCTGTAAAATTAATTAGAGGGAAAAAAGGAACAGTAGTTAAGCTTACCGTTCGCAAACCCGATGGTAAAGAGAAGGTGATTGCAATTACTAGAGATGTGGTTGTCTTAGAAGAGACTTATGCTAAATCGTTGGTGCTAAAAGATCAAGATGGTTTAAAGGCAGGTTATGTTTATCTACCTAGTTTCTATGCCGATTTTGGCAACCCATCAGGGAGATTTTGTTGGAAGGATGTCAAAGATGAAATTGAAAAACTGAAGTTGGAAAATGTCAATGGAATTATATTGGATTTGAGAAACAATGGAGGTGGATCTCTTGATGATGTGGTGAAAATGGCTGGCCTTTTCATTGATGAAGGACCCATAGTTCAAATTAAAGAGAAGAATAGAAGGCCTCATGTAATGCGCGACACAAGACAGGGTGTTGAATGGGACGGTGCCCTTGTTATTATGGTAAATGAGTTTAGCGCTTCGGCATCTGAAATTATGGCTGCGGCCATGCAAGACTACCAAAGAGCTGTAGTTATTGGCTCTAGCAATACTCATGGCAAAGGAACGGTTCAGCGCTTCTTAGACCTCAATCAATCACTGCGCAGTAAATCAGTGCCTGCTTTGGGACATATCAAGCTCACAACACAGAAATTCTATAGAATCAATGGAGATGCAACACAACTAAAGGGAGTAAGTTCAGATGTTATAACCCCAGACTACTATATGTATATAGAAACAGGTGAGAAAGAACACAAATACCCAATGGCCTGGGACAAAATTGAGAGTTCTGCTTATTCTAGAACTAACTCTGTACCTAAAAAGGTTATCGCAAAGAGTATGAAGCGGGTTAAGTCTAATCCTACCTTCAAGCAGATTGAGGAAAATGCAAAGCGTTGGAAAGCTATGCGCGATGATAATGTTTATACCTTGAGTTATGCCAGCTATAAGGCTGAACAGATTCAGCAAAAGAAGGAAGAAGAAAAGTATAGTAATCTAATGAAGTCTGAGATTGAGGGATTTGTAGCTGACAATCCAGATTTTGATAAGGAGCACATCAACTCTGAAGAATCGAGGAAAAAGCGAAATGAAGATTGGGTCAACAGTATTTTAAAAGATCCGTATGTTTATGAAGCGCTTCAGATAGTTGAGGATTGGGTTAATTAAAAAGCTTATTAGAATTGTCTGAGGCTTTAATCTGCGGTATCGCAGCATTCCATTTTTTCAGTTTCCACATTATAATCAGGACTCAAATATGGAATTCCTAAGCCAGCTGATCTTACGATAAGAAGAAATCCTACTAGCAACATCACTTTAGGCAGCCAGAGGTTAATTTGTTTGACTAGTCCAGCCTTGCCCAATTTAGGCAAATAAGAAATTCCAAGTAGAACTGGGAGCGTGCCTAGACCAAACAGGACCATATAAAGTGCAGAGGTGGCATATGATCCACTGTTCACGGATAGTATAGCAGCCGAAAAAGAAAGTCCACAAGGCAATAGACCATTCATCACTCCAAGAATTAAATTGGCAGATCTATTGACTTCAATATTCTGCATTCTCGCCGAAATACTTGTACTGAGTTTTTCTACTAAGCGGTTTATTGGAGCTATATATGATTTGAGACCAAATAGTATTAAGAGAACACCACTTAGAAGTGCTACATATTGCTGCAATTCAAAAATATATAAGGGAGATACTATAGTATAAAAAAGAAAGGCCAAGCCAATGTACCCTATCCATCTCCCGATATGATGTATAATAAAGCCAAAAAAGGAATAGTTCTTAGCACTAAGACCTAGCATCAAGGGACCACACATAGCGGCACAATGTAAACTCCCGAATAGGCCGAGTATGAATGCAGACCACATCATATTGTCAACTCCAATTTCTTGAAAAATTTCTGATTATTAATTACTCCCTTTACTTCAATCACCCAAATACCTGTGCTAAGTGTAAAGGGAAATATCTTCTCATTAAATGCCTTATTCTCACCGCTGATGACGAAGTCAGATTTAGAATCTGAAAGCTTCAAGCAGCGAATTTCGTGCACTTCTCCAGCTCCATTTGTAAACTCCACTCTGAGCTGTGAAGCGCTTCTTAAAAATGTAAGTGTCACTTGCTTGGCCAGAGTCTCCTCTTGCATTCTAGTTGCATGCTCCTCCCCTTTTTCGTAATAATCCTTCTCATAAAGCTCTGAGTTTGAGCTGGCCATTTTTATTCCCATGGCAACAACCATTAGGATAAAAATAGACATCGCGATTACCAATATATATGACCATTTAATTTTCATTCTCTTACCGGTCCAAGAAATGTGGTTTCAAATTTGTTAATCTTTTTGCCATCAGCGTATAATTCCAGCTCTAATTCTGTTCTATTCTCTTTTATATCTTCTACATTCATTCGTATCATAAAGACCCTTTTCTCTTCTTTATTGGCCTCTAATATAGAGTCGTTGCCAATCATAAGTATTTCAGCATTTGAATTTAGTAGCTTTAGTTCTATTTCCTTATCGTCGAAAGACTTATTCACCATATTTAAATTATAGAGGTTAGAGATTTGCCCCTCCTGGTTTTCAGTATATGAAGCCCCAGTAACTTTTAATACGTTAGACTCTATGCTTTTGCGCGTTATCAGAATTACAGTAGAAACTACAATTAGAATTATCATTACGGCTATATACGATTTTATCCTTGCTGTATATTTAAACCCTTCTTGCTTTTCAATATTATTTTTAGAATCAATTCTAATAAGACCTTTTGGCTTATTAATCTTTTCCATTACAGAATCACATGCATCCATGCAGGCCGTGCAGTTCACACATTCTAGTTGGGTGCCATTTCTGATATCAATTCCTGTTGGACAAACATCTACACATAGATTACAATCAACACAGTCTCCTTTTTCAGTTTGCTCTTCATTCTTTCTAATTTTACCTCTAGGCTCACCTCTTTTATAGTCATAAGCGACAACCATACTATTCGGGTCGAGCATTACTCCTTGTAATCTTCCATATGGGCAAATGATAATGCAGACCAATTCACGAAGTTTGGCAAAGACCAAATAGAAAATAAAGGCAAAAATTAATAAGCCAAAGAAACTGCCGTAATTCTCTGAAAACGGGCCACTCATTTTCGCCCATAATTGCTCATAACCTATAATGTAGACTAGAAAGGTATGGGAAATGACTACAGCAATGAGAAAGAATACTGTGTGCTTAGCGCTTTTCTTTAAGATCTTCTCAGCATTCCACGGCATTGCATCTAGTTTTTTCTGCTTGTTGGCATTGCCTTCAATCCAATTCTCAACCTTTCTGAATACCATCTCCATAAAGATGGTTTGGGGACATGCCCAACCACACCACACTCTACCAAAAACTACGGTAAATACCACTATGAATACTATACCTGTTAAGCCAAACAGCACAAAGATGTGAAAGTCTTGAGGCCAGAATGGCTTCCCAAAAATGATAAACTTGCGTTCAAAGACATTGAGCAATAAGAGAGGATAACCCGAGATTTTAATAAATGGGGCTGCAAAGA
>CBDUMX010000078.1:0-9540 GCA_965368435.1 uncultured bacterium | reverse complement strand
ATACAGGGTATTAGATTGAATATTAACTCTGTAAGGTTTTAGATTGCATCGAGATGGACCCTGAGTCACCAACCCGCTAAACTGATAAAGCGATCCACAGCATTCCACAAAGCCTGTGTCTGTATCTTGCCCGCATCTCAATTGTAAATTTGTTGAATCAATCACAATTTGAGAACAGCTCAGATCAGATTGATAAGGGCATGTTCTTTCTAGAGCATAGTAAATATCATCGTAATTGTGCACCACAAAGATTCCCTTGTTCCCACCCTCTAATAGAATATACTCACCGAGATTTTGCAGTGGAAAGTATTCCGGTAGGTTGAGATTGAGCACTTCATTTACCGCTACATCGGGAATAAAACAATCACCATTATAAATGGGATCATCTTTACATGATGAAGATCCAAATATCAAGGCAACTGTCAAAGCGATATATGCAAGTCTTTTAATCATGAATATTCATAAAAGCCCTTCCCTCTTTTGCGGCCATGATAGCCCGCTTGTGCCTTCTTTTGCTGTATGCGGTTTGGTCTAAACTTTTGGTCATAGTTGAAAAGCTGATACATGGATTCTGTCACCGACAGATTGGTTTCCACCCCAATAAGATCCATCAAGCGGAAAGGCCCCATTTTAAACCCTAAACTTTCTATTAACTCATCGATATCTTCATGGCTAGCAACTCGTTCTTCTAAGACTTTTAAGCCTTCCACATAAAAATGTCGAGCTACTCTATTAACAATAAAACCAGGTGCGTCCTTAGCTATTATTGATTTCTTACCAGTAGTCTTTACAAATTCTATAGCTTTTGCTAAAGTGTCTTCAGAAGTCTGTTCTGCTTGGATGATTTCAACCAGCTTCATAATATGAGCTGGGTTAAAGAAATGAATGCCAACTATTTGTTTGGGGTATTTGCTATGAGCAGCAAGTTGAGTTAAAGGTATTGAGGAAGTATTGGAGGCATAAATAGTACTTGATCCATTTATATCTTCTAACTGATTTAATACCTTCACTTTAACATCCAATCGCTCAACAATTGCTTCAATAATTAAATCCGCTTTTACATCTTCTATAGAATCCGTGGTAACTATTCTTTTTATTATTATGGCTTCCTGCTCTTGTGCAACTTTACCTAGCTCTACTGCTTTTCGGATATTCTTAGCAATAGTCTCTTGAGCTTTAGTCAATGAACTTTTTTCTATATCGTAGAGTATAGTGTCATATCCAGCCATTGCACTAACTTGTGCTATGCCATTACCCATTACACCTGCGCCTATAATTGCTACTTTCATATTTTTTTAAAGTTAGAGGGAATTGTAAATGGAAACTGAGAGATGATGTCCGTGTTTGCGCTTTGGTAATCAACTTCAAGCTGTGCATACCTGTCACCCATAAAAACATTTGCCAATATAGTCGATGGCAAATTAATATCTGAATATCGTTTGTACTCGCCATAACTAAAGTCAGCTGTTTGCATATGCTCTGTAGAGCTAAATTTTGACAGTATACTTTGAAGTTTAGAGTTCATCCCGATAGTGTTCAAAATACTGCCTTTTTGCGCTTGAAGTACACTCAGCGAGTCCGTACTGAATAAGGTATAAAGTTGCGCGTTAAATGGTGCATTGCCAATCATAATATCTTGTAGCTCACCGAGTTCTACATCAAATCCCAAGTAATTTACAAGGTATTCTCTACTTCTAACTAAATAGGTGTTATTTAGCCTATTGATCATTTTAAAACTATCAGCTGTTACTAAAATTCTAGCTCCTTCAAAGCCCAATAAACCAAATGAACCCCAAAGTACACTGTCTTTCAGCATTCTAAAATTCGCCGTGACATTGGTGGTATTTCCTCGGTCTGTAAATCCCAGTTTAGCTTTAAGTGTTAGGTATTGATAATTGAGTTGATTTGCCCAATAGGCCTCAACCATCTCATTGCTAATATTTGTTAGCTGAGTTTGTTTCCTAGATTTACATGAGAATAAACCCAGCCCCAAAACTGATATTATTAGTATAGCTTTTTTCACTTAAAGTACTATTTCGTCTAACACTTCTATTTTACTTCCCAGTTCTTGTGCTCTCTCCAAATACTCCTGTGCTTTAATTAAATCTCCTTTCGATTTATAAATCTCGGCGAGATGCTCAAAGTATTCGTATCCCATTGGATCGATCTTTATGGCTTTATTAATCCATTCAATAGCCTCGTCAATATTTCCCTTTTTATATTCAACCCATGCTTTAGTGTCCATATAAAAGGGGTTTCTTGCATCTATACTGAAGACAGTATTTATTAGAGAATCCGCAAGATCAAGCTTGGCTCCTCTTCTTGCAAGTGCATATGCAAAGTTGTTCATTATCAAAACATTGCGAGAGTCTAATTCTAGGGCCTTTTTAAAATTGTGTTCTGAAAGTTCAAACTTGCCAAGCTCGTCGTAACAAGAAGCAAGACAACTTAAAAGTTCTATTTTATCTACTGCTTCTGTAGCTATTTCCAGGCCAGTTTCAGCTGCTTCTGCTGCTTCTCCCATGCGCTCTAAGTCATACAGGGCATAGGCCTTCGCTAGATAGAAACCTGGCATATTCGGATAGCGTTCTATTGCTCTTTCACTGTCCTCTAATTGCCAATCTGATCTTTTGAGTTTGGCATCCATGCTGATCAATTTATCCCAAGTTCTGTAGTCAGAACCCTCTTTCTCAACGGCAATAGCAAAATACTCTCTAGATTTTTCGAGACTATCCATTTTGTGATAGATATCACCTTTTACAATATATGGTATATCTCTGTTAGGATGGGCAATTAACAGCATATCGCTGAGCTCAATAGCTTGAATTTTAATATATGGATTGATATTAAATCCAACAAAATATGGAGTGAATGCATTGATTTTTTCAGCAATATCAACATCTGGCAATCTAAAGGCTTTTTTGAGATGTACGTAAGACATCAAATCATCGCCTTGTTTTGCGTAAAGTTCAAATAAAAGCATCTGTGTTCTTCCGTAGGTAGAATCCAATTGCTCCATCAGCAATAACTCTTTGATTGCTTCTTGAGTTCTGCCAGTTTTCATCAGCGTTTCGCCTAAGTAGCCTCTGTAAACCGCTATGTCAGGAAAGGTTTCAACCAGTGCTCGCAATGCCTCTATGGCATCATCTGTTCTCCCCAATTTGAGGAAGATATATTCTTTTTTAGTTGCTGAAGTTTCGCTGATTCCAATTCTTTCCTCGAGTTTGTTTAACATATCAACTGCTCGAGCCGGGTCATTTGCATTTAGATATTGGTTACTCGCCTGAACGTAGAGTTCAGCATTGCGAGGTTCCTCATTTATCATTTTTTCAAAAGTCTTGGCAGACTGTTCAAACTTTCCAATTTGGAAATAACATTGAGCTAATTGTCCGTAGTACCAATGGTTATACTCTTTAATGGTACTCACAGATTTTTGCGACCACTCCAAAGCCAAATAGTATTCTGATTGTCTGAAGTATAAACCCGCTAATTGATACATAGCCTCATGGCTAGTTGGGTAGACTTTTAAAGCCTCCTCAAATAGCCCGACAGCTTTGTCGGTATTTCCCAATACTTTTTGCTTTGCAGCCTCTAAATAAAGATGTTCAAACTTTTTTCTTTTGCTATACGGCAATTCCGTTACAGATTTTGCCGTACCACAAGCCGACAGCAGAAATGCGGCTAAGAGGAAAAAAGTTATTGATTTTAATTTATTCAATTTTCTGAGTAGAGTAATCACTTAAACTCAATTGATTTGCCTTGCCATCAAACTCCACATAATTTCCTATCATAGAATTGACCAAATTGGCATTTGACAAAATTGAGTTAGTTTGGATAATTGTGTTTTCTATAACGCAGTTTTCAATACTAGTATTATCGCCAATAGAGACATATGGACCAATCTTAGCATTTTTCAGCTTAACGTTTTTGCCTATATAACAGGGCTGAATTATTTCCGAAGCTTCAGATTGAAGATCACTTGCCATTAATAGCTCTCCATTTGCATTTGCCAGTACTCTTTGGTTGGTGAATACAGTGGCATTCTTATTGCCACAATCCCACCATTCAATAACCTTACCTGCAATGAATCGCATACCGCTGTTCTTCATATTGTCCAAGGCGTTAGTCAATTGATATTCTCCTTTTTCCTTGATATCATTGTGAAGTAGAAATTCTATTTCCTTTTTCAGTCTATCTCCATCTTTAAAATAGTAGATGCCAATAATTGCAAGATTAGATTCTGGATTTTCTGGTTTTTCAACGAAGTCAAGAATTACACCATTGTCATCGAGTTTAACCACACCGAAAGCCCTTGGGTCTTCAACTTCTTGAACCCAAACTGTTCCATCTGTACTAGTATCCAGCTTGAAGTCAGCTCTGAATAATGTATCAGCAAAAGCCACAATTACTTCTCCGCTTAAAGCTTGCGCAGCAGAATATACTGCATGTGCAGTTCCTAGAGCTTCATCTTGATAATTAATACTGCCTTTTGCTCCAAGATTCTCTGCAATTTGTATTAAGTCTTTTTCAATTTCGTCTCCAAAATTACGCCCAATAACAAAAGCGATTTCATCAATATCATGCTCTACAACTTTAGCAATTCCCTCAACCAAGCGCTGTACAATTGGCTTGCCAGCAATTGGAATTAAAGGTTTTGGAGTAGTAAGTGTGTGGGGCCTCATTCGTTTTCCCATCCCCGCCATAGGAATAATAATATTCATTGTATCAATTTAGCTTTTAATTCCGGTGTGTCCATAGCCGCCGTCTCCTCTTTCTGTAATACCAAGCTCTTCAGACAACTCCCAGTTTATTTGTTCAAATTTATTTATTACCAATTGTGCTATACGATCGCCTTTGTTCACTTCAAATGTTTGATTGGAAAGATTTATTAGAATAACTTTAATCTCACCTCGGTAATCGGCGTCGATTGTTCCTGGTGAATTCAAAACAGTTATCCCTTTCTTCAATGCCAATCCACTTCGAGGTCTCACTTGTGCTTCAAAACCTCTGGGTAATTCAATATGAATTCCGGTCCCAACTAACTTTCTTTCAAGTGGTTCAATTACCAAAGTTTCTTCAACATCAGCCATAAGGTCTAAACCTGCTGAGTCTTCAGTTTGATACTTGGGTAATGGATTGTCAGAATTATTTATAACTCGAATAGAAAGCATAGCAAATCTGGGGCAAATCTAAGTTTTTTTAGACCTAATAACTACCATATAAGCAAAGAGCGTATAACTCACAACAATTAATGATTTTAGTATGGCAATTAATTGGTAAGCAAAACCGCTGTTCACTGTATTCCAAAAGCTATTTTGCTCTGCAAGTATATATGCGCTGCCATCTGCTCTAAGGAAATAAAAGTCAACGAAATACAGTGCTAAAGCAATTGCAAATAGATAGCTAAGCTTATATAAATTATAGGGAACAGGATAGTGTTTTCTTCCTATTAGATAATTGGCAATTGCCATAGCCATATAAACAAGCAATGTAGTATAAGCAGCAGCCAAAAATCCGTAAATCGGCACAAAAACAATGAGTAGTACTATGGTGAGACTTGCACCTCCTATAGATATTGCAGCACCGAGATTGGTTTTTTCTTCAACCTTATACCATATACTCAAATTGTAAATAATGCCCAAAAAGACATTCGCCAGGAGTAAAATGGGCACTATCTTGAGTGCATCGGGGTGATTGAAATAGGCTTGCTGACGAATTGCAAAAGGCGCAATTTGGTCGAGATATACTATGGTAGCTAAAGCAATCAGCAAACAAACAGCAACAAAATAGTTCATCACTTGAGCATATACCTCTTTTGCATCTGTATTCTTTGCTCTCTCAAAGAAAAAGGGTTCTGCTGCATAGCGAAACGCCTGTATAAAAATGGTGATAATTATACTGAGCTTATAGAATGCACCATATACGCCAATTTCAAACTTTACATTCTCAGACACCAAAAGTTTATCTAACGCAGCTCGATCAAAGGTTTCATTAACAATACCCGCAAGACCAACAAAGATTAGAGGCCAAGAATATTTCATCATTTGTCGCCATAATTCCTTGTCAAATTTGCCCAAAGAGCTCAAGCTAGTTGGCACGAGCAATAAGAGCATGAGCAAAGAGGATATTAAATTGGCAATAAAGACGTAGGCAATTCCTATTGTTGGGCTGTAATACCAACTAACTGTTGAGCCAAACCACTGGGGGAAGAAGACAATAAACAATACGGTCAATACTATATTAATAAGTATACCAAGAGATCGTATTAAAGCGAATTTCTTTGCTTTTCCTTGATGCCGCAATTTGGCAAATGGCAACATGGCTAAAGCATCGAAGCCCAAAATGAAGGCAAAGTAGACAACATACTCTGGGTGTTCACCGTAATTCATGAAGTCAGCTATGGATTGTTTAAATGTTATAGCTAGAGATATAAAAAGTATAGCAGCCACTGTTATAGAATAGAAAGCTGTGGTAAAGACTGTAGTCAATTCTTTATCTCGTCGCAAAAAGTTAAAAAACGCGGTTTCCATGCCGTGAGGTAAAAGCACGAGAAAAAAGGCTGCGTAGGCATAGAACTCAGTATGGGCAGCAAAGATTTCTGGACTGAAGTACTGAGTAAATAGAAAAACCAGCAAAAAGTTGATTAGTCTACCCACTATACTAGGTATCCCATAAATGGCTGTTTGCCCCGCTAATTTCTTAAGTATACTCAATCAGGCAAATGTATATCGTGAATCCTCCTCAATATTCACATTTCAGTACTAGTCGCGGAAAGTGTAGTTAATTTGGAACCTAAAAGATCTCGGTTCTCCCAAATCTGCAGGCCTAATCATAAATTCACTGTTGGTAATGTTTGAAACGATGAGATTGATTTTTAAGCGCTGATTTACCTTAAAACCCAAACGTATATTGTGTATAGAATATGCTGTTAATCCCTCACTCATTGCAGTGTCGACACCAGAAACCACCCAAGTAATTGGGGGCGATACAAAAGCTGTATCTATATTTTCAGTTGCATCTTGCCAACTCACACCATAACCTATACTAAAACGATTATACGTGAGAATAAAGTCTGCCTTTAATGAATTCTTTGGTCTGTATTTCAGCCGGTTATCTAACTTACTTGAACTTGTACTTGAATAGGTGAGATTGTCTCCATAGAAGTTTTGTGCTATGACCAAATCTGGTTCTGTTGAACGGGCATCGGTAAAATTGTATCCAATAAAACCTTCCAAATTCCCGCCTGTAAAAGGAAACCTAAGTGCAGTGCTTACCTCAAAGCCTCGAATGCTTGTTTTGCCAGCATTTATAGCCTTAAAACCAGCTCCAATATCATCAAAGTTTTTAAATTCTGCCCATTGAGCAAATAGGAATTCCGTCATCTGATCGAAGTGCATTTCGAAATAAGCCATATCTAACAGAATTCGCAGCTTCTTAAGCTCCAGCCCCTGTTTAAATCCCAATTCCCAGCTATACCCAGATTCTGAATTCAATTCCGGGTTAGGGTAAATGGTGACTGGACCTACAGATGTTGTAATATAGGTCTCCGCGACACTTGGAAATCTAAAGCCTTGTCCAATTGAAGCTCTTAAAAAACTTGCTTTTCCCAGTTCATAATTTGCCCCAGCTCTAAAAACTGGTTTACTCTCTGACCTACTGTTTAAGCTGTAGTTTTCAAATCGCATTCCACCATTGATCAATAAATTTTCCCATTCCTTTTCAAGTTGCACAAATGCCGCAGCATTTGAGGTTTTTTGTACCCCATTAAAGAGAGGAGAGCGCGTAACGCTATACTGCCCTACTAATCCGCTCACCATTTTAAGTTTAATCGGCTTAAAGGACTTTAAAAATTGGTACTCTACATAGCCAAGGTCTGAGAAATTAGATTGATCTACAGAAGTGTCACCATTGTCCACATCATTTGAAACTTTTAAGTATCTGCCCACTAGTTTATGTCGATTAGAACCCTTACCCCAATTGTAGTACGGATCAAATGACAATCTCAAACTCTGTGTTTTCGTATCACTGCTGTCCAGACTGGTATATCCCAAATTGTAGTTCTCCCAAAGTAAAAAACTGGAAGATTTGCCTAACTGAATGGCTGCAGAAGCACCCGCAACCGTGTTTTTTTCAGCATTGGCTTTCCTCAAACTAAATGTTGTTCTACCTCTATAATCACCATCATTCATTTTATAACCATCGTCATAAAGCATATTTAACGAAAGAGTATAATCTAGCTGTTCTATTTTGCCAACATTGAAAGCGCTGACATTGCTGATGCTGTTTCTTGTATTGCCTCTGTATCTTAAACTTTTCCGTTTAGGGAGATCATAAATCCCAGAAGTAAGACTAACAGAGGTAAAAGGTTGAATACTATTCGTTTTTGTTTTGATATTTATAACTCCATTTAAGGCAGAAGAACCATAAACTACCGAGGAAGCACCCTTTATTATTTCAATTTTCTCTATCCCTTCTGTAGGAATAAAAGACCATTGAGCCTGAGCTGCATCTCCAGATAACATTGGGATATCATTAACTAATACCTGAACTCTAGATCCTGCCCCATAACTCCAGCCACTCCCTGAACGTATATTCGCCTGATTATCTACAATTTGTACTCCGTTAATTCTATTTATACTCTCTTGAATTCTAACGGGTGCAGTTTGCTCTATTAAATTTACACTAATCAAATCCATGCTAATAGTTGTGCGCTTGAACTGTTTTTCAGTTTTGCTTTCCGATATAACTATTTGATTCAACATATTGATGTTCTCCAACATATTCACCAAATTATAACCCTCCTGCAATGATATTTCTAAAGTGTAAAATCCTTCAGCCATAAATTGTACTATGGGTTTAACATCGCTATCAATCTTAAAACTAAACTTGCCTAATGAGTCAGAAACAGCCAGAAGTGTAGAATTTTCTTTGAGTATTAATTGAACATTATCTAGTGGGTTTCCACTATTAACTATTAAGCCGGTATAGGCTTTAGGAGTTTGACCGTGACATACAAACAAAGACATGACCAAAGCAAGTTGTAGAATCAGACGTCTTAGATTATATTCGTTAAGCACTTAAGCAAATTAATCATTTCAATATGAAAAATGTCATTTTTAGCCTATTAATCTTACTTACAAGTTTTGGCCTATATGCTCAGAATTGTGTTGCAGATCAAAGTATAACAAAGCCGGGTATTTATCCATCCTATTTGGATACTGGTACGGTTGGACTGTCTTATGAGCACACTTTGCAAATTCGCGCAGTAAAGGATACCATGGTTGATTTCATGGGCAACACCATAACGGCCACAGTTGATTCCGTTGTGCTTAAAGATATACTCGGTTTGCCAGCTAGTTTTTCATACAGTTGTGAGCCTCCGCGTTGTGTCTTTACCTACCAGAGCACTGGTTGCGCCAAGCTGGTGGGCAATCCAAGTAATGCTGAAATAGGAGAGCACCCATTAGAGATAATTGTTACATCATACGCAAGATATTTAAGCTTTAAATTACCTGTTACAGACACCATTAGAGATTTTAC
>CBDUMX010000077.1:0-9582 GCA_965368435.1 uncultured bacterium | reverse complement strand
CCATTTTCTATGGCGAAATAATACTTCAATCCTACACAATCTGGCTGTGCAAGTATGGCCTCAATTGCATTTTTACCGAAGAAGCCTCCAATTTTTGCTCCCGGATTTGCGTCTCTGTGTGCTTTTGTCAATTCAGCGGCTGCCGCTAAAGTGATAGTGTGATCTTCATTAGGATTAAATGACATATTAGGGGCGAAGTTCCTAAAGATTTTCTGAACTTCAAATACAGAAAAGGATATTTGAAAATATCAAAAAGGATATTAACTAGCTGATTGTCAGTTATAGCCTTGTTTGTAGCACTTGAATCATTGTCAATTAATTTAAAACTAATGAATTAAAACATTCCTCCATGCCATTTTCTACCTTGTGATTTGCGTTTTTCTTGATTTTAAAACATCATTTCTAGTATACTAAAAATTATTCTTTTGGAGTTTACTTGAAGCTGTAAATAAATATGATGAAGCATTTCAATTACTGTAGCTCAACTCTACTTAACTTCTACACCCTGCAACTAAACTTTATTAATGTCTATACGCGAAAAATAAGAAGACGAATTCTATGGACTACTTGCTTTGCCCTAGCATTAATAGGTTTATGTGGATTTTTATTCATGCCTTCTGAATATATTTGATGAAGCATCATGGACAATTCAGCAACTATTATTTTAGCCATATCCTTGATTATCATCATGCTAGGCATGGGGTTGTCACTAGTGGTTGAAGATTTTAAACGTATACTCATTTACCCTAAAGCCATAATTGTAGGGCTAGTGAATCAATTGGTTTTACTCCCTCTCATCGGTTTTGCACTGGTCAGTTTGTTTGCAGTGCCTGTGGAAATAGCCATTGGAGTAATGATACTGGCTGCTTGTCCCGGAGGACCAACTTCCAATCTAATTAGCCATTTAGCCAAAGCGGATGTAGCACTTTCTGTTAGCTTAACAGCCGTAAGCAGTCTTATAACCATAGTTAGCATTCCTTTCATCATCAATTTTGCCTTGCTGCATTTTGTAGAACAATCTCAAATGATACAGCTAAATGTATTGGAGACTATTATGCAAATTTTAATTATTGTAATCATTCCAGTAAGTATAGGGATGCTTATACGCTCAAAACGAGAAGATTTTGCGCAAAAAATGGCAAAACCAGTTAGAATTGCGTCAGCCATAGTTTTGGCTCTGGTAATAGTGGGCATTGTGCTAAAAGAAAAGGATAATTTTATTTCCTACTTCGAACAGGCAGGTTTAATAGCTCTTGCTTTAAATGTGATAACTATGTTAGTGGGTTATTACAGTGCTAATTTGTTTAATCTCGACAAAAGGCAATCTATCTCGATAGCCATAGAATCAGGGATACAGAACGGAACTCTGGCTATTACCATCGCCGTAGTTCTTCTAAATAATTCTGCTTTTGCTATTGCTCCTGCAGTTTACAGTCTGCTTATGTTTTTTACAGGAGGAATTCTTATTTATGCCCGTTTAAGAAGCAAAAATTAATCGCGTAATAGCTCTAAAAAATTATAGGGGAAAAACTCAAAAATTGAGGTTTGATAAGGGTTCTATGAGCTGCAAATTTTGGATAACTGCTTAATTTTGTTATATTTGCGAATACAAAGATAATTTGTACCGTTAAACTGTTAGGGGTTTAACAACTAACTATTTACTACTATGACTACTACAAAACATTTAATTTCCTGGAAAAGGAGTGCGTTGTTTTTGGGCGTATTTTTTCTGTTTGCCTCATGTGCAATTGGGCAGACTACATCTTGGACAGGAACAACTAGCACAAATTGGAACACCAGTGGCAATTGGACCAATGGTGAACCCGATGAGGACACCGATGCTATCATTGGTGATGCCAGTTTTACGGGATCATTTCAACCTATTTTAACTTCAGGAACTGCTAAATGCAAAAGCTTGACTGTTGGAAATGGTTCTATTACTTCTATTTTAACCATTGATAGAAATATCACTGTCTATGGGTCAATTTTAATTGGAGCCAATGGTACAATTCTACATCCAGACAATAAGGACATTACTCTTCAGGGAGATTGGACTAATTCTGGTACTTATGTAGCTAGCCACAACGGTGCAGGTGTAAACTTCTCGGGTTCGGCAGTTACCTTAAGCGGAACAACTAGTTTTAGAGATTTGCGAATAAATTCTGGCTGTTATGTAACACTTGCAGGAAACATCAGTATCAGTTCAGACGCCGATGTTTATGGAACTCTAGACCCTACTGCCTCTTATGTTGTGTCGGGAACTGCGGATCTTGACGTGGAAAGAGACGGAAGAATAGTTGTGCACACAGCAACTTTTGCAGGAAACTACACCATCAGTCAAGTCGACTTGAACGATAGATGCTATGTAGAATACGCTTCTGCTTCTATTACTCAAACTATAAGTTCAGCATATAATTATGGATACTTGGTTATCAGCGGTGGTTCTACAAAAGAATTAGCTGCAAACCTACCAACTATTCACGGCAGTAATGCCAATGAAGGTAGGGTGTTTATAGAAGCTGGTATTTTAGATTTAAAAACATTTACAGCCGATCGTCAAGGAGGCAGCGGTGGAGATTTTGTAATTTCTGCGGATGCTGAATTATGGATAGGTGGGACAAATAGCTTCCCAAGTAATTTTAATGTTTTATCGTTTGCTACCAGCAGTACAGTTAAGTATTATGGTAACAATCAAACGATATTAGATGCTGATTACGGACACTTAATACTGAGTGGAACAACTGGTAATGTTGTAAAAACACTTCCAGCTACAACTTTAGATGTCTACGGTTCTTTAACCATAGAAGAGGGGAATGCAACAAGCTTAACTTGTACTGCAGCCAGCAATATCAATGTGTTTCAAGAGGTAAGTATTGATGCAGGAGCAACATTTAACGCAAGTTCGTATACGCATAGCTTCAATTCTGATTTTCAAAATGAAGGAACTTTTAATGGCAATAGCTCTACAGTGCAATTTACTGGAGTAGCAGCAGAATTAAGTGGAGGCGGAACAACGAACTTTAATAATGTAATATTTACCCAAGCAGGTATATACGCCGCTTCAGGCACTGATTTGTCTGCAAGTGGAGATGTAGAAATACAAGGTGGAGGAACATTTACACATCAACCTACCGGCATGTTCACTATGAGTGGAACATCAAAGGAGATCTTAGGGTCGGGTTTTGTTTTTTACGATTTGGAAATAACAGGATCTGTAAGCACTGCGGTAGACGTAAGAGTTGCTGGAGATTTTTTGGTAGATGGATCCTTTTCTGCTACCAATAACGCAATAATTATGACTGGTTCTTCAGGCCTAATCGACGGGATTGGAACTATAACTTTTCATGAATTGGAAATTGAAGGA
This sequence comes from uncultured bacterium, assembly GCA_965368435.1. GTDB lineage: Bacteria > Bacteroidota > Bacteroidia > NS11-12g > UBA9320 > JAHEKB01. The sequence continues at coordinate 6,218 of CBDUMX010000077.1, read as the reverse complement.
ACTATTACTACCGACAAAGACTTTACAATAAATTCAGCTTTTGCAGTTAGTAACCTTGCCAGCTTTGTTGCTTCAGCGGGAACTATTACTGCCAATGGAACAACTAACTTTTCTGGTACAGCTACCCTATATGATTTAGCAGTTAATTCAACTAAATCTTTTATCATGGGTTCAAATGCTTATTTGAAAATTTCAAATACTATTAGTAATTCGGGTACTTTTAATAGCAGTAGTTTCATCCCGAATACTGTGGAATACACAAAAAATGGTGCCCAAGCAATTGGTGGGGTTGAGTATTATAATTTAATTCTTGCAACAGGAGGTACTAAAACCCTTAGCGGAAATTGCACAGTTAACAATGATATTACCATAAATTCTGGTGTAACATTAGATGGTTCATCTTTCGATTTAATGGTATACAGACATTGGAATAATAATGGAACATTTACAGCATCAACTTCAGATGTACAATTCAGAGGTTCTAATGCTTCTATATTAACTGGAGCTACAACTTTTAATGATTTTACTGTTAATAAAACTTCTTCGAGCGTACAAGTGAGTCTCGAGAACAATATGATTGCTAGCAATATCATCATGACCCAAGGGTGGGTTGAAACTGGAAGTAATTCTATTAGCACTACTTCAGGAAGAACAGGGAATGGGATTATTATAGGTACAATCATTCATGATCACGCAATTGTTGACGGCGTCACTTACTATTTTGAAGGCCCATCAAATGGTCTAACCTTTTATGGTCCAACTAGTTTAAATGAAGTTGGAGTTACCATTACCTTAGGTGAAGTAACTAATGTCGACCCAACGGTTGAATCAGTTACTAGAGAGTATGATATAAACATACCTTCAGGAACTTATGATAGTGCAACTATTCAATTGCATTATGAGGATAATGAACTCAACGCCTTTGTTGAACCTTTCTTGTCCATTTATAAATATAATACAGGAACAACTTGGGATAGCCTTGGCTATTACGGAAGAGATATTGCTGATAATTACGTATACATTGGAGGCATTACAAACGCGGATGGTAATTATATGCTATCTGGTTTGAGAAATATTGTGAGATGGGTTGGTGGCGTAAGCTCTGCATGGGAAAATGCGGCGAATTGGACCACCATATCTGGCGCTTCAATGGCTAATAGGGTTCCTGACTCTTTAGATGTCGCTCAAATCGGTGAGGCTACATTTACCAATCAACCTGAAATTACAACAACTGAAAAGATTAACGTTTTAAGGTTTGGAAGTGCTAAAGCAGCAACACTCTCAATAAATGGTGGTTCTCTCCAAATAGTGGGAAGTGCTAGAGGGAATTGGAGTACAAACAGATCACACACTATAGATGTAGGTGATGATTCTCTTATTATTGGTACTAATCTGACATTAAGTGATGGAGTTAACGCTCATGATATCGATTTAATAATAAATACAGGGGTTGTCAATATTGGTTATGATTTGGTACAGACTGCAACAGGTTCTGTGACATTTACATCATCAGGACTTCTAGAAATAGAGCATAGCTATGAATATACTGCTGGAACCTTTACGCCTAGTACGGGTACTGTAAGCTATGAAGGAGGTGTTAATCAAGTTATTGCCGCGTTGAGTTATTACAATCTAGCCATAGATAAAACTACTGCCAGAGCTAGAATACTAACGCCAACTACTGTTAGCAATAATTTAAGCACAATGACTGGAGGAGAACTTGCAGTATTGGATAGCTTGTATGTATTGAACGATATTACTATAGGTTCATCTACAGAACTGTTAGAATTTAATAGCGTTATTTCAGTAGGTGGCGACTGGTCCAATTCAGGGCTATTTTCTGTAACAGGAGGTAAAGTGATATTTAATGGAACAGCAGCACAAACTGTAGATGCCAATACATTTAATAATCTAGAAGTTAATAAATCTGCCGGTGTTTTGAGTCTAACAGCTTCAATTAATATTAATAATGAATTAGCTATTAGTTCAGGGATTTTGGACTTGGAAACATATCAAGCTAATAGAACAACAGAAGGGGGTCAACTGTCAATTGACTCAAACGCGACATTAAGAATTGCAGGGGCTAATAATTTCCCTACAAACTTTCAAACTGTATCAATTGACACACATAGTACTGTGGAGTATGACGGTGTAGTTGTGCAAGAAGTATTGCCTGTAAGCTATGGTAATCTGGTGTTCAGTAATGGTGCTCCAAACGACAAAACAATTTCTGGAAACTCAACAGTACTGGGTGATTTAACTATAAATGCAACTGCAGAAGTGAATCCAGATACTACCACTATTACACTTTATGGTAACTTCACCAATAGTGGAACAGTTGATCCTGCTCAAAGCACTTTGCTATTAGAAGGTAGCAATAAGACAATCACTGGTTCAACAACACTAAATAATGTATCGGTTATTAATGGTTCTTATACTGTAGTTTCTGGAACTACAGAAATTGCGGGTAATCTATTTGTTGGAAATTCAGGAAGTTTAAGTTTTGGATCCAATACTGCAATATTAGACGGTGACCTAACCAATTCAGGTACGTTAACAAGCACAGGTACTGCTACATTTACTGGCACTAGAGTGCAGAACATAAGCTTGCTCAACGCAATTTCAAGTTCTTCTACTGGTATTATTAATTTTAATGGAACAGTAGCGCCGGTTATTAGCTCAAGCTCATCACCTGTTTTTGCTACAGTAAATATTAATAATACTGCCGGAATTACTCCTTCAGTACCTTGGACTGTTTTAGTTGCTATGAATATTGGCGCAGGTGCTAGTTTTAACGGAGCTGCACTTACCCACACATTTTATGGTGATTTTACAAATTCAGGTACTGTTAGCAATACAGGAAAACTATTATTCTCGCCAGGTGCGCCTTATTCGGCAAGTGCAACTATTACATTAGATGGCACTTCTTTTTCTAATTCTGGAGAAGTAGAATTAGCAGGTAATGTTCCTATTAGCTTAGTAACTACGGCGCCGACTTTCGGTAAACTGGTAATTAGCAATACGCATTCATCAGGAATTACTGCGGATAACGATTGGTTTATTGGTGGAGTATTGCAAGTAGATGCAGGATCTGAATTTAATGCAGGTACTGGAACAAGCCATACACTTATGAGTAACCTTGAGGTGAATGGAGTCTTTGATGGTGAAACTTCAATGATTACGTTTGATGGCGACACTTGTGCAATTGCTGGAAGTGGTGAAATCAATTTTCAAGATGTAACTATAGGTGATACCTCTGTCGTAAACCTTAATCACGATATCAAAGTATATTCAGATTTTGTAAATGATGGAGAATTTATTGCTGATGGTAGATTGGTAACTTTTATAGGAAGTACTGCTGGAACTATATCGGGTTCTACTGGTTATGTGACTTTTGATGAGCTGGAAACAGCTAAAAATGGAGGAGCTACAACTACCTTGAGTATACCAGTAACTGTAACAGGTAATTTAACGCTTACCTCAGCAACATTTACAACTGACGCAACAAATTTGATAATCATTGCCGATGATGCTACTGCAGATACAGGTAAAGTGAACAGTTTTGTTCGCGGTCCGATGAAAAAAGTTGGTGATGATGCTTTTGTTTTCCCATTGGGTGTTGGCACGAAATGGGCTAGATTGGGTATAAGTGCCCCTTCGTCGACAACAGATGAGTTTACAGCTCAACACTTTGGTGCAGCTTATTCTAATACAAGTTCAATGGCTAGTTCTCCAACTCCTGTCTTAACAAGTGTAAGTACGGTTGAATATTGGACCCTAGACAGAACTGCTGGAACATCAAATGTAACGGTAGAACTGTATTGGGAAGATGCAACATTAAGCGGAATTACAACGGTAAGCACCGACCTAGTTGTTGCCAGATTTAATGGTACAGCATGGGAAAATGCTGGTCACACCGCAATTCAAGGTGGTACGAGAGGAAGTGTAACTTCAAGCACTGTGACTTCATTCAGTCCATTTACTTTTGGAGCTTTAACTACAAATCCATTGCCAGTTGAACTTTTGGAATTCGACGCTTGGATGGATGAAAACTCACATGTTCAGCTAAAATGGAAAACCGCAAGTGAGTTAAACAATGATTTTTTCACCGTAGAACGAAGTGTAGACGGTATCAATTTTGAGGAAGTGACGGAAGTTGATGGAGCAGGTACTAGCCAGGAAGTGCTTGAATACAGCAACACGGACTATGCGCCTTACTCTGGTACTTCATATTATAGAATCAAGCAAACCGACTTTAATGGAGAATATTCCTATTCAGATATTAAAGTGGTTGAAAATAATCGCGCTGTGGAAATTGGAGTTTATCCTAATCCAGTGCATGCCAGTTTGAATATAGATTTACCTAAGGATAAAGTGAGCAGCTTAAGAATATTAGATGTAAGCGGCAAGGAGGTAATGTATATCAAGAATACAACAGGAAACAGAAAAATTGACTTCTCTGATTTTAAAGAAGGCTTGTATATACTACAAGTTTCAATAGACGGAGAAATACGAAACTTTAAATTGGTTCACACCAATTGAGGTACTAATTAACCAAATAAATGAAAAGGGGGACTGGCTTTGTACGGTCCCTCTTTTTTTATACAGGCTTAAGGTCTAGATATTTCAGCCTTGATGATTTACGACTGTATAAATTCAATACACCTATTTTAAAACAAAATAGGACAAGAATAGATGAAGTTGTACATTTATTCCGGGGAGGGGCAGCTGTCTTAGTAGAAAAATAGGGCAAAAAAAAGCCCCAAGTTTTGCTTGAGGCTTTTAGATATTTTATTGAATATTATCCGATACGTGTAATCAAATCAGCTACTCTGTTTGAATAACCAGCTTCATTATCATACCATCCTAATACTTTTACAGTATTGCCTTGTACCATAGTGCTTTGTGCATCAAAAATACAAGAGTGTGGGTTTCCAACGATGTCGATAGAAACTATAGGATCTTCAGTATATTCTAATATACCTTTAAGGTGAGTCTCAGATGCTTTTTTGAACGCTGCATTTACTTCCTCTACAGTCACATCTTGCTTTAGAGTTACCACAAAATCAGTAGCTGAACCAGTAGGAATTGGCACTCTAAGTGAGTTACCGTTAAGTTTACCTTGTAAGTGAGGTAATACTAAGCCTACAGCTTTTGCTGCTCCTGTACTTGTTGGGATAATAGATACTGATGCAGCTCTTGCTCTTCTTAAATCAGAATGAGGAGCATCTTGCAAACGTTGGTCAGAAGTATAAGCGTGTACTGTTGTCATAAAACCAGATTCCACACCGTATAAATCGTCGAGTATTTTTACCATTGGTGCTAGGCAGTTAGTAGTACAACTGGCATTAGAAAGAATTGTTTCTTCACCTGTTAGCGTATCTTCATTTACACCAAGAACAACTGTTTTAATGTCTCCAGAAGCTGGAGCTGATATAATCACTTTTTTAGCACCAGCACTTAGGTGTTTTCCTGCGCCTGCTGGATCTCTAAAGAAGCCAGTACTTTCTAGTACCACATCTACTCCAAGTTCTGCCCATGGCAAGTTTTCTGGATTTCTTTCTGCTGTTGCTTTAATCTGCTTACCGTTTACGATAAGAAATTCATCATTAGAATCAACAGTACCGTTGAATCTACCTTGAACTGAGTCGTACTTTAAAAGGTGAGCAAGAGTAGCATTATCAGTAAGATCATTGATAGCTACTACCTCTACGTTTGATTTTTCTAGAAGAACTTTAAAAGCAAGTCTTCCAATTCTTCCGAAACCGTTGATGGCTACTTTCATAATGTGAGAAAATTTTTATGTTTTTTTTTGAGGGGGCAAAACTAACTTTTTCTAAAATATTTGTTTGTATTTAAATCAAATAATATTTCATTTGCACCCGCATTCGAGAGAATGTGGAATGTCGGCTGGTATTAGCCCATGTTTGAGTGGATCATTAGAGAAACTTAAATTTAATATCAGTTACTCATGGTTGAGAGCCGAAACAGAAGGAAAAATAACAATGGCCCCTTCGTCTATCGGCTAGGACGCCAGGTTTTCATCCTGGAAAGAGGGGTTCGATTCCCCTAGGGGCTACAAGCAACTGGGCCATTCTTCGGAATGGCCTTTGTTATTTTAAGAAATTTGAATGAGCTCGCTCAAATCCAAATTTTTAAATCACAAAGAAGCCCGCAGGGGCCAGTTGCTTGGGTACAATAACTCATTTCGGGAAGGA
>CBDUMX010000076.1:0-9650 GCA_965368435.1 uncultured bacterium | reverse complement strand
GTATCTTGTAAATCTTTAATACATGAAGACAGAAAAATGATCAATAATAAGAATTGCCATTTTTTCATATTAATAGTAGTTAGTTTGTACAAATTTAACAAAAAATGAAGAAATACAGAATATGGATGGCCCTTGGAGCTTTATTCTGCGGTATTTATGTTGTTTTAGGAGCATTTGGCGCACATGGATTACAAGATAAGTTAGACCTTGAGTCGCTAACTACATATAAGACCGGTTTACGTTACTTAATGATGCATGGTATAGGTCTTATTTTAGTCAATTTTTTAGCTGAGTCGCTTAAAATTGAAGTTAAATGGGTAAATATTTTCTTTTGTGTCGGCATTGCATTGTTTTCATTTAGCCTTATTATTCACGCTTGTAGATCTCTGTTTGGTATTGATGTAAATGCATTTGCCCTTGTCGCTCCAATTGGTGGACTAGCTTATGTAGCCGGATGGATCTTGTTTAGTTTTAAACTTCTTAAGTCATGAAAACCGTATTAATCATGCGCCACGCTAAATCAAGTTGGGATTACAAGTCTTTATCAGACTTTCAAAGACCTCTTAACAGCAGAGGAGAGCGAGATGCACCGCTTATGGCTAAAAAGATCAAAAGTTATGGCATAATACCATCCTATGCCGTGATTTCAGATGCCGAACGCACCAGGCAAACAGCAGAAGCTTTAATAACAGAATTTCCCACGTTAAAGTGTGAGTTTACATCAGAACTTTACCTGGCGGACGCAGAAACGTTGACACGAGCGGCTCAAAATTGTCCTGATCAATACAACAACGTATTAATCTTAGCTCATAATCCTGGAGTAACGGATGTGGTATATCATCTTACTCGAATCAATTTGAATAATATTCCGACTTCGGGTGTCTGTGCTATAAGCTTTGATATCGAATCTTTTGCAGATATCAAAAAGGGAGAAGGTGAGGTGGAATATTTTATCTTTCCTAAGATGATATAGGGCTGCGTGATGCGGTTATGAGATAAGTGTATTCGGGAATACAATGAATTGGCAGCCAATTGTTCGTATAAGTATATTTGCTATTGGGGCGGAGGTGGAGGCCCCCGATCTCACTAAAACACTATTTCTATAGTCTTTTTAATGTATTAAGATTTTAATACTCGTAGATAAACGACTTATTATTAATAGTAAGTTCAACCACATTGTCACATGCTTGATCTTCATATGGATCAAAATCCGCAGATATCTCCGAAGCAGAATTAACTAAATCCATCTCAATCTTGCCAGCTACTATATTTTTTACACAACCGGAAATATAGTTTTTCTTTAGACTTTGATTTATCAATGCCTCATAGCGAACTCCTTGAGGAGTTGTTATGTAAAAAGATCCGTCAATTTCTAGCTGATCGTTTAATATTCCAATACCGTAATCTTCTGTTTTTTCAAGAGAATTATTGCAGCTAAATATTACCACATCCTCATTTGAATAACGCAAAGTCAACGATTGGGTTTCTATATGATATAGACTCTCCCCTTTTTTGTCAATTTTCAGCTCCCCATTAAACGACTGCATTTCATTGCCGTCTCCTGAATAGAAAGTATTTTCCTCTCCGAACTTAACTCTAACCTCTGCATTGGAACTCTTATAATTTGCGGATATTTCAATATCAATTCGTCCTGCACGGTATTTATTGTCTTTACACAATACGCCATAGGGAGCGGAGTGACCTAATTCTCCAAAATCTAAACTAAAGTCTATACCATCACCATCTGTAAAGCTTGAATCTCGTAAAACTAAAACAACCGAATTTGGTATTAATAGTTCATCCTTTTTCCTTAATAATTCATGACTTGATATAAAGTCATCTAGAATATCAAAAGTACTATACACTTCCAGCACAGATTGAATCAGATATTCTGCTGGCTCTGAAGTTTCTTTTACCTCCAACACCTCTGATTTAGTACAACCACTTAATACGACCGTACTAATAAATACAAACAACACAAAGATTTTCTTCATCACTAATTGAATCGCTAGCAAAAGTAGCTTTCGGAATTGAATAATTAACTTAGATTTGGCCTGTTAATCCCTATTATTACATTAATTGGACAGTTTTGACACAAGAGAAACACTATTTGTAGAGGTGCTTTTACCTCTAAACCTCAACATGTCCTTCACCTATCGTGTTCCTTTTGAGTTAAATGATGACATTCAAGTAGGTAAACGGGTCTCGGTCCCTTTTGGGCGATCTAAGTTTATGGCTGGTATTATAATAGAAATAGCTAAGGTACCGCCAAAGTTCTACGAAGCAAAATACATAATCGACATCATCGATGAAGAACCATTAATTGATGAAATGCAATTGCAGTTCTGGGCTTGGATTTCTTCCTATTATATGTGCAGTCTTGGTCTTGTTATGAACGCCGGATTACCTGCTGGATTAAAACTGGAAGGTGAAGCTAAAGTAGTCTTAAACCCTGACTTTGATTGGCAAATGTCGACTTGGGACGATAAAGAACAACTAATATTACAAATTCTCGAAGCTCATATTGAACTTACTATAAGTCAAATATCTAAACTAACTTCTTTAAAAAGTGTACATCGCTACATTAAATCTCTGTATTTAAAAGGGGCATTGTTAATTAAAGAGCAACTGGGTTCACAATTCAAATCCAAAAAAGAACAAAGGCTTAGAATTGCGAATAATTATAGAAATGATGATGCCTTAAATGAACTTTTTAATCAACTGGAGAAGCGCGCCATCAAACAACTAGAGGCCATCATGAAGTTTCTCAGTTTAACAAAGATTGATGGCGACGTATTAATCAAAGATCTACTTGCTTCAGGTGCAAGTAGACCCGCTATCAAAGCTTTGGTTGATAAAGATATCTTTATCCAAGACGAAATAGATATTAGTAGGATTAACCAATTAGAATCGCATCTAAATGATATTGTTCTGTCTGAAGAACAAAGCTCTGCACTAGCCAATATTAGAGCATCTTTTAATGAGAACAGAACAGTTCTTTTACATGGTATTACCTCAAGTGGCAAAACTCTCATCTACATTGAGCTTATCAAAGAACAACTCGCCCAGGGAAAGCAAATATTATATCTAGTTCCAGAAATAGCTTTAACAAGTCAACTGCTACAACGTCTTGCTGCATATTTCGGAGAGCAAATGCTGGTTACGCATTCTAAATTTAGCAATAACGAAAGAGTAGAAGTTTACTATAAAATACAATCTGGCGAAGCTCTTTTAGTGTTAGGCACGCGCTCAGCAATTTTCCAACCTTTCACTGATTTGGGACTAATAATTATAGACGAAGAACACGAATCTAGTCTGAAACAGCATGAGCCCTCTCCCAGGTTTCACGCAAGAGACAGCGCGCTCTACCTTGCACACCTAACAAATGCTAAGATAATTCTAGGCAGTGCCACACCTTCTATTGAGTCTTATTATAATGCTAAAAGAAATAAGTTTGATCTTGTATCATTAACCAAGCGATTCGACGATGCTGCTCTACCAAATATTAACATTATTGATATGAGGGAACAAAAAAAGCAAAAGCGAAGTAGAGGAATCTTTTCAGACACCCTGCTTCAAGCAATGCTTGAAACCAAAGAAAAAGGGAAACAGAGTATCATTTTTCAGAACAAGAAAGGATATGTGCCAGTGCTTGAGTGTACGCAATGCAGCTGGACACCTCAATGTATCAATTGTGATATATCGTTAACTTATTACAAATTTCAGGATAACCTAAGATGTCACTATTGCGGTTACACGCGACCACCTGTTCACAAATGTTCTGCATGTGGACATAATGGACTTGAACTTATTGGCTATGGAACTGAACGTATAGAGGATGAATTAAATTTATATGCTCCTGAATTAAAATGTCAACGCCTTGATTATAATACAACCAAACTTAAAAACTCACACAAGAAGATTATAGACCAATTCGCTAAAGGCGAAATTGATGTTCTAATTGGGACTCAAATGGTCGCAAAAGGTCTTGATTTTGATAATGTAAGTCTGGTTGGTATCGTAAATGCCGATCACATTTTGAACTTCCCAGATTTTAGAGCATTCGAGCGTGCATTTCAACTGATGACTCAAGTGGCGGGAAGAGCTGGTCGACGAAAAGAAATAGGAGAAGTCTATATTCAAAGTTCCAAACCGGATCATCCGGTTCTGCAACACATAGTCAATAATGATTATACATCAATGTATGAAGAGGAGTTGAATGAGCGAGAACAATTCAATTATCCACCTCTAAGCCGCCTAATAAGAATTAGCTTAAAACATAAAGATCCCCTTCAACTTCATAAATGCACTCAAATAGCTCAACAAAGCTTGAAAGAAGCTTTTCAGAACAACATTTTAGGTCCGGAAAAACCCTATGTCGGAAAAATTAGGAATTGGTACCTAATTCATTTTCTGCTCAAAATGGAAAACAACATTAAATTCATTAATCACTCTAAGTCTCAATTGCGCATACTAATCGACAAATTGGAACAGAAGGAACAATTCAAAGGGGTGCGAATTGTTGTCGATGTTGATCCTATATAATAAAATCCTAACATTCTAAATCCGAGCATTTTTCATTAATTTTTAAAATGACAGCTCATGCAACATTTTTGGCACGAAATTGGTTTATTTGAATATATGAGAACTCTATTAATTATTTGTGTCGCTTTAATTAGCATTCCAATATTCTCGGCAGTTGGACCAAATCCAGTTTTTGAGAAAAAAGCCTATGTGTTTAAAGACGTGAAAGAAGGAGAAATCTTAACGTTTTACTACACTTTTACTAATAAAGGTGATGCAGATTTCAAGATAGAACATGTTCACCCAACTTGCGGTTGCACAACTCCAGAATGGCCTCATCAAGCAATAAAACCGGGAGAAACAGCTAAAATAAAAGTCAGTTTCGACTCAGAAGGTAGAGTAGGTTACAACGCTAAAGGCGTAAACATACACTCCAACGCAGGAGAAATCAATTTGGTTTTTGAAGTCTACGTCGTTGAGTAAAATACAAAGTAGTTCAGAATACATTCACAGTGCCTACAATAGATTTGAATATTATAAATCTCTAGGCGACAAATCATTTGCTCAGCTTGCTGATGAGGATTTTTTTGTGGGTAATGATTACGATAACAGCATTGCAGTCATTATTAAGCATCTCTATGGAAATATGCAATCTCGTTGGACAGACTTCTTAACTACCGATGGTGAGAAAATGTGGCGGAATAGGGATAGTGAATTTGCTGATGATATTAAAGAAAAGAAGCAATTACTGGAAATATGGGAAATTGGCTGGCAAACTCTTTTTAGTGCCCTAGCAAACTTAGAAGATCAAGACCTTGTTAAAAAAGTTAAAATTAGAAATGAAGATCACAGCATCATTGAAGCTGTTAATCGTCAGTTAACACATTACGCATATCATATTGGGCAAATTGTATATATCGCTAAGTCGATCAAAGGCAATGCATGGACTTCTCTTTCAATTCCAAAAGGCGAATCAGAACAGTTCAATAAAGAGAAATTTAACACCAAATAAGCACGCTCATTAAGATTATACTCACCTTCTAAAATTGAAGGAGCATTTTATTTAAGTATCAAGGAGGTAGAATCTACTTTTGAATTGCATTAGATGACTAATCGTCATCGTTTTTCTATTATACCTAACCAACCTGTCTGCAATTTGTAGGCAGGTTTTTTTTAATGAATATGAACATTCATTGCCAATAATGCCAAGCCTAGTCCACAAGCAATAGCCAACAGCTTGTATTTTCCATAGGTATGGCTCTCATTATTTTCAAAAAGTATAGTGGTAGAGATATGAAGAAATACGCCTATCACCACTGCCATTATAGAATGAATTAATTGCTCATATTCTTTAAAGTAATTACCAATCAACAGTCCACAGGGAACCATACACGCATATACTGCTATCCAAACATAATTTGAACTTTTTTTATTTTTGGTTACGCTTTTTAGCACTACAGCCAATGCAAAAGCTGCAGGCATTTCATGCAGTCCTATGGCATAAACCAAATTTGTTTGTGATTCTTTACTGAAGGCCTCTCCACCTAAACCCAAACCTTCTAAAAGTGCATGCAGACTCAATGCGAGAAATACACTTAAAGGAAAACCGTGTTTAAATTCATGAAAATGTAAGTGACCATGCTCAATGCCTTTAGAAAAATAATCTGTAACTATTTGCAAGAAAAAGCCTCCCAAAACAAAATATCCAGCTCTCGTTCCGAGATGCTCATATACTTCTGGAATTAGATTTAATATGGTAATAGAAATTAAAAAAGCCCCTCCAAACGCTAGAAATAATTTTAATTCTCTAGTTCGTTCTTTCTGAACTGACAATCCAAAAACTCCTCCTATGAAGGGTAGAAAAAAGAGTAGGAAAAGCCACCAAAATTGCATGCCGGCAAAAGTAGCCTTAAGTACCTACTTAGACAATCTATTTACTCATCAATAAAAGCTAATGCTAATCTAATATCTTCAAAAGATACCTTCTTCTTTAGTTCAGAATACACCTTGGCTAACTTTAATTCCCCAGCTTTAGTATAGTCTTCTTCACTTGCTTCAGCTTTAACTTTCTTATAGGCCTTTTCTACTTTGCGCAATAAATCTACTTTGGGTCGATACATTTCTAAATCTAAGTCTTTTTTAGTATCTCGTAATTTTTGTATGTGAGACTTAATAGTCGAAACGCTCAATCCTCTTTTTTCGGCAATCTGATCTAAACTTAGTTTTTCTCTTATTAAATCTGCTGTTAGGTCGTATGTGTTCTTATTCTCTGCTTTTGCCTTTTTTTTCGCTTTATGTTTGGCCAACTCTTTTTTGTCAAACGTTCCTCCAGAATCAAGAATATGTTCCTTAAACAGTTTTTCCAAATCGGGTTCTACAAATTGATTATCAGCCTCATAACTTAATTCTTGAAATCTTTCATCTGCTTTTGCAGCTAAAGGGTCTACTTCCAAAGCCATCCTGTTTAATCCCAACAATCGAAGCCCTTCAATCTCTTTGAGTCTTGACAAAGCAACATAGCCCTGCCCTCTTTCAAAGGTTTTTGCCAAGTCAATTTCAGCAGCTTCTAAAGTCATACCTTGGCTTTTATGAACGGTAATCGCCCATGCTAGTCTCAATGGAACTTGCACAAATTGAACTATGGGGTTTCCTTTTTCGTTATTGATCGACCATGTTTCTGGTTCTGCTATTAATTTTCTTTTATCACTCAACTGAACAATAGGCCAGTTGTTCTCTGGTTCGAAATCAACTACAACACCAAGCGTACCATTCATAATCCCCTTCTCGTGATTATTCTTTAGAAACATCACTTTTGCTCCTTTCTTCAATTCCAATTTTTCCTGTACGATTAAAGAATTCACAAAAGCTTCAAGCAATTTTACATTTCCTTTTTTCTCTGCAAAAAAGATTTCCGATTCAGCATCAATTTCAGCAAGTTTCTCCTTATTAATTTGGTCTACGTCAGCATTATGTGTGTACAATCGTGTAGGCTCTATTGCCATTTCATGATATTTTGCCTCCTGTAATAGATCTACAGAACTTTCAGTGATTTCTTGAGCCCTAAGCTCATTTAAAATTACGTTTAGGCTATTCTTGCTTTGTCTAAACTGCTCAGTTAAATAGCATATTGTAGGTGATGCTTCTAGCCATGCAGCCGACATAAATGCAAACTTCTCTCTGTTGCTTTCCTGTGTTTTACTTACTGGAGGAAGTTGGAAGAAATCTCCAGCAAAGATGACTTGCATTCCACCAAAGGCTAAACTGCTCTTTTTCAGATACTTTAATACTTGATTAATCATATCTAACTGCTTTTTATGTAGCATAGAAATCTCATCTATTATCAATATATGCGTTTTCTCAATGCTGTTAGTAAGATATTTTTTTCCTGCTAAACTTCTTAAATCACTATGGCTGAGTTGATCTTTAATTCCTATTCCTGTCCAAGAATGGATAGTTGTACCATTCATATGAGTCGCTGCTATGCCTGTACTGGCCGTAACTGCAACGGGCACTTTATGTTCCTTTAGGTATTCAATGTATTTGTTTAAAACATAAGTCTTACCAGTCCCAGCTGAACCTGTTAGAAAGACATTCTTACCTGATTTCATTAGTGCTAATGCTTTCTCCTGGTACATTATTAGTTCAATGATTTGTTTAGAAAATACTTGGTTAAATAGAGTAGAATACGTCCAATCAATAAACCTGCTATTGCTCCCAATATCACATCAAAGGGATAATGTACCCCAACATAAACCTGAGCAAAACAAATACTGAATGCCCAAACATAAAATATCCAATGGTATGGTTTCCAATTTGAAGTAGAACTAAATAACCAACTGAAGAATACGGCTAAGGCAAAATGATTAGTTGCATGGGAAGAAATAAAACTATATCCAGAACCACAAGGAACTATTGGCCTTATTAATGCCGAGAGACTAGGCTCGTTGCAAGGCCTCAACCTTTGAGCCCATTCTTTTATTAGTCCAGCACTAAACTGATCTGCACAAATTACAGCTGCAACAACTCCCAAAAAAGGAATCCATGCTTGCCATTTATACTTTTTGATTAGTAAGAATACAAAAATTAAATAAAGCGGAATCCAGACATATTTATCACGTAATATGGGCATCAATACATCGAAAGCGGGATTGGCTAAACCCTTGTGTATAGCCTTAAACCACTGTATATCGATATTAATCCAAAACTCCATTATTTCTGAGCTATTAATATTAGTCGATCGCTTTCTGAAGTATAAGCTTGCATTTTATAATTTCCCAATTTATGCACTATATTGAAATTAGCGTGATTAAGAATTTTAGTTAAATCATTAAGATCAAAAGCCCTTACATTCTCTTCAAAATTATATTCTTTGTTATCGAGCTGAAAGGCAATATTCTTTTTCACAAATCCATCTTCAATTTTCCGAGTGATATAGAAATCTATTCCCGACTGTGTTACTATCTCTTGATCTTTCAAATTTTGTTCAACCTTCTTAATGTTTAAATAATCGAGGACAAAATGACCATCTTTATTTAAACATTCATATACATTATTTATAGAATTTTGATGTTCGAGGTCGTTTTTAAAATACCCGAAGCTGGTAAATAAGTTGAAGACATAATCATACTTATCATAAGGTATATGTTCCCTCATATCGTGAACATAGAAATTAAGCGTTTTATTTTGATACTTTTTGGCTTTCTTAATATTGTTTTTACTGTAATCTAGGCCATCAACTCTAAAGCCCAAACTGTTTAAATAGATGCTGTGGCGACCTTTCCCACAAGCTAAATCCAAAAACTTAGCAGATTCACTAGGTTTAAGCAAGTCCAATAAAGCTGAAATGAATAAAGAAGCTTCTTGCTTGTCTCTTTTCTTATATAAAAGGTGATAGTATTTGCTATCAAACCAAGTTTCAAACCACTGCTTCTTCATCTAATCCGCACAAACATACAAACACTAATAGATTATTATGGAAATTCTAACCATCTGAAATGAGGTTTGGAGAAAAATAAATTACATTTCTTGTAACTAATCAAGGATCACTCCGTATAAAGGAGTAACCAACTAATGAACGCTCAGGAATACAATCAATGTGTAAATGCATTTTCAGATGGCATTTTCCG
>CBDUMX010000075.1:0-9673 GCA_965368435.1 uncultured bacterium | reverse complement strand
GCTCAAAAATAATACGTATTATTTCAATACATTTATTTGAATTTGTTTGGTAAAAAACTACATTTGCAGCCCATTTTTCACGACTAGAAAATAATAATAGTGGACACATTATCATATAAAACAATATCGGTAAACAGCAAAACTGCTGACAAGAAGTGGCTGATTGCTGATGCTGAAGGTAAGACTCTCGGGCGTTTTTGTTCTGAGCTTGCATCAGTATTAAGAGGCAAAAACAAGCCTAGCTTTACACCTCATGCCGACTGCGGAGATTACGTGATTGTAATCAATGCAGAAAAGATTCAGTTAACTGGAAACAAAATGGAAACTAAGGAATACCAAAATTTCAGTGGTTATCCTGGTGGACGTAGAGTAACTCTTGCAAAAGATTTATTGGCTAAAAAACCAATAGATTTAATTGAGCGAGGAGTTAGAGGAATGTTACCAAAGAACAGATTAGGAAGAAAAATATTCACGAACTTACACGTGTATGCTGGTTCAGAGCATCCACATGAAGCTCAAAAACCAAGCAAATTAGAGATCTAATATGGAAGTGATCAATACAATAGGCAGAAGAAAATCGTCCGTTGCTCGTATTTATATGACTGATGGAAAAGGTAAAATCACAGTTAATAACAAAGACCTAAGCAATTACTTCAGTACCCCTGAAGCAATTTATGCTGTGAACCTACCTCTTGCACTTTGCAATGTTGAAGGCAAGTATGATATAAAAGTAAATGTTGATGGAGGAGGAATTACAGGACAAGCTGATGCTATTAAATTAGCTATCGCTAGAGCTCTTGTAAAAATTGACGATGAGACTAACCGTCCCTTGTTGAGAACCAAACATCTGTTAACTAGAGATCCACGTATGGTTGAAAGAAAGAAATACGGTCAACCAAAAGCAAGAAAGAAAACTCAATTCAGTAAGCGTTAATATTAGACTAATGGCAGTATCTACAGAAGAATTATTGGAAGCTGGTGTTCACTTCGGACATTTAACTAGCAAATGGAATCCAAAAATGGCTCCTTATATCTTTATGGAGCAAAATGGAATTCACATAATCGATTTACAAAAAACCCAAGCCAAATTAGACGAAGCTAAAGTTGCAATTGCAAACATCGTTAGAACAGGCAGAAAGGTAATGTTCGTAGCCACTAAGAAACAGGCTAGGGAAATAGTTGAGGAAAACGCTAAAAGAGTTAATATGCCTTTTGTTACGGAGCGTTGGTTAGGTGGTATGATTACCAACTTCTCTACGGTTCGTAAATCTATTAAGAAAATGCAACACATCGAAAAAATGAAAACCGATGGCACTTTCGATAATATGAACAAAAAGGAACGATTAATGAAAACTCGTGAGCAAGACAAACTTTATAAAGTTTTAGGCGGAATCGAAGAATTGAATAGACTTCCTGCTGCATTGTTCATCGTTGACATTAAACGTGAGCATATTGCTGTTAAAGAAGCACAAAAATTAAATATTCCAATTTTCGCTGTTGTTGATACTAACTCAGATCCAACTAAGGTAGATTATGCTATCCCTGGAAATGATGATTCAGCAAAATCTGTAGCTATTCTTTGTAAAGAGTTTACAGATTCTATTGCTGCTGGTCTTGATGAAAGAAGAAAGCAAAAAGAGCAGGCGAAAAAAGAAAAAGAAAAGCAAGAAGCTGATCAAGCTGAAGCTTAATTAATAAAATTTAATAGTAGAAAAGAGATGAACATTACAGCATCAGCAGTAAACGAGCTAAGAAAAGCTACAGGTGCAGGTATGATGGAGTGCAAAAAAGCCTTGCAAGAAAGCAATGGTGATATGGATGCAGCTGTCGATATCTTGAGAAAGAAAGGTGCAGCAAAAGCTGCTAAAAGAGCAGACAGAGAAGCTGCAGAAGGTCTAGCTATCGCAATGGCGAGCAGTGACAATACAACAGGAATCGTTGTAGAAGTAAACTGTGAAACTGACTTCGTAGCTAAAAACGATGACTTTATTTCATTTGCTAAAGAAATTGCAAACTTCGCTTTAGAAAATACTCCAGCTTCACTTGAAGAACTTATTGCTCTTGAAATGAATGGCAAACCTCTATCTGAAGTTTTAATTGATAAAACTGCTCGTATAGGTGAAAAAGTAGAAATTTCAAATTATGAAATTCTAAAAAGTGATGGAGTAGCTGCCTACAACCACGCAAACTACAGAATTGGTGTTCTTGTAGCACTAACTCAATCAGATGAAGATTCACTTAATGCGGGAAGAGACGTAGCTATGCAAATTGCAGCTATGAATCCTATTGCAGTTGATGAGACTTCAGTATCTGAAGAAATTAAAGCTAAAGAACTTGAAATAGGTAGAGAGCAAGCTAGAGCTGAAGGAAAACCAGAGCAAATACTAGACAAAATTGCACAAGGTAAACTTCAACGCTTTTATAAAGACAACACGCTAGTACATCAAGCTTTTGTTAAAGATAGCTCAAAAACTGTTGGTCAGTTCTTGAAAGACACCAATGCTAATTTAGCAGTTAAAAGCTTTGCTAGAGTGCAATTAGGTGCTTAATGCAATAAAACATTTATAAAAGGGTAGCTAATTAGCTACCCTTTTTTTATGCATAAATTTGGGAAGATTTCTGATTTTAAAGATCGAAGGACTATTTTTGACTTTTGAATGAAGCAGCTAACAAATAAGTCTCAAATTTCTAGTTCACCATTTAGCTGCAATTCCAATTCAAATAATCCAATTAATGAAGTACAAACGAATATTACTTAAACTAAGTGGCGAAGCTCTGCTTGGAGATCAAGAATTTGGTATCGACAATAAAGTCTTGGCTAAATATGCGCAAGAAATTAAAGCAGTGTCTGAACTGGGTGCAGAAGTAGCAATAGTGATAGGTGGTGGTAACATCTTTAGAGGTGTCCAAGCCGTAGAAGGCGGCATGAAAGACAGAGCCAATGCTGATTATATGGGAATGCTAGCTACTGTAATTAATGCTATGGCTTTACAAGGTGCTCTTGAAAACAATAAAGTCTATACTAGACTGTTGAGCGCTATAAAAATGGAACAAGTTGCTGAACCTTTTATACGAAGACGCGCTATAAGACATCTAGAAAAAGGTAGAGTTGTAATCTTTGGAGCTGGGACTGGTAACCCCTACTTCACTACCGACACTGCAGCAAGTTTGAGAGCCGTTGAAATAGAGGCAGATGTAATTCTTAAAGGAACTAGAGTAGACGGAATCTATACTTCTGATCCCGAGAAAAATGAGAATGCTAAGAAATTTGACGAGATAAGCTTTACAGATGTAATTCAAAGAAATCTTAAAGTTATGGATATGACGGCCTTTACCCTTTGTCAAGAAAATCAATTGCCAATTATCGTTTTCGACATGAATACAGAGGGCAATTTAGTTAAGCTCGTGCAAGGTGAAAAGCTAGGCACTTTGGTATCTTAAACTGCACTTTATTAAATATTTTGTCGGCGATTCTTGAGTGATTTTTGCGCTCGAAACGTTTAAAACTTATATTGGTAATGGGGAGGGGGGCTTGCCCCCGAACATAAAATCACGTTTTTCTACTCAAAACGCTGAACTTTAAAATTTGTTCTTCCACATCATACTTTCCACCGGCTTTATAGTCCTAGTGTTGTACTTCGCACCTTTCTTTTCATTATATAATACCTCAATATCTCCCTCCACTGTAAAATATATCAGTTGACCGATAGGCATTCCTCTATATATCCTTACGGGTTGAGTTGCGGAAATTTCTAACGTCCAAGTATTGCAAAAACCTACATCTCCCTTCCCTGCTGTTGCATGTATATCAATCCCCAACCTACCTGTGCTAGATTTACCTTCTAAAAAAGGAACATGAGCATGTGTCTCAGTATATTCCTCCGTAACCCCAAGGTACAATACACCAGGCTGCAACACATAACCATCAAGCGGAATTTCAAAATGCTCAATCTTATTGTGTTGCTGTGAATCTAAAACCCTGTTTGAATAGCATGCCAAATGCTTGCCGAGATGTACATCGTAGCTATTTGTTCCTAATCTACTCCTATCAAAGGGTTCTATTAAAATAGTGCCTTTTTCTATCTCCTCTAATATGCGCTTATCACTTAATATCATTTTTCAATCTTGCCTTCAAGTTTATCAATTAATTTCCATTTGCCAAAGGATCAAACTCCTATCATCAGAACAACTTACAAATTGCTCCTGGTTCAACCATATTACTTTATTAATACAATTGATATGAGACTGATTTCTGTTGTAATCCATCACCTTCAATAAATCCAATTCCTTGGTCCAAATTTTAATTGTTTTATCCATGCTGCTGCTCAGCAAATACTCACCATTAAAACTCAATGATTTCCCTTGATAATTATGAGCCGGTACACTGAGTATTTCCCTATAAGACTTTAAATCCCACATTTTAATCAGTGCATCGCGACCAGTACTCACTAAATATTCATTATCAACTAAACTTAATCCAAAGACTGAGTTTGTATGGCCACTCATGGTTTTAATCACTTCAAAATCACGATTTAATACATAAATATTTCCGTCACTGCTTCCAATAAATAATTCTTCTTTGCTGTGGCAGCTACAACGCAAACTACTCTTACTCAGCGTCAAACTACGCTCTCCTATTCGCAGAACACCGTCTTCACCGCCACTTAGAAGAAAGGTCTGCCATTGGCTGATAAAGAAAACTCCGCCTGAATGTACTTTAGCAGTAGACAACAAGCTTGATGAAACTAAATCAATACTATACACTTCACCAGATTTAGTTCCTGCGTAGATACGCTTTGCCTCTTCCTCATAAAAAATGGAGTAGAATGCCTCATCTGTTTGAAGAATCAATACTCCTTCTTCTGATTCAGCCGTCCACTGAACGATATACCCATCTGAGCCGACAGAGTAAATTCTAGCATTTTCTCTGTCTAAATCAAAATCATATACAGCATCCAAATGACCCTTGAAATGTGCTACCTTTGAAATCCTAATTTGACTTTGACTTGCCACTGCATTCAAAAAAACACATTAATAATGGAATAGTTGCACTTTGGAAGATAAATGAATCTTTCGATGAACTACTCGATTTAGTACCCGACAGTTGGATAGCGGGATTGGCTATAGACAAATTGAGCAAACACAACTTAGCGGCTCGAACTTTAGCCAATGAGGTATGCCCTGGATTTGAACTTCTCGAAAAAGACGAATATGGCAAACCCTACTTTGAAAGTGCTGTTCACAATATATCTATCACTCATGCTGGCGAATATGCTGGTTTCATGTTAAAAGAAGACTCTGAATGTGGAATTGATATGGAGCACATAACTTCTCGTATTAAAAAATTGGGACCTAAATTTATTCGTGAGGATGAACGGCACTTTAGCCAATTAGGACTTGAAGGCATGTATATGGTATGGTGTGCAAAAGAAGCGCTCTACAAATACTATGGCTTAAAAGCATTGGATTTTAAGAAACATATAAGAGTTGAAGAAATTGAAACCATAGATTCTTCAGGCAGTTTAGTTGGCCATATCAATAAGGGAAAATACTCCAAAAGCATAAAAATGCAGTATCAATTCATTGAAGACTATTTAATCGTACACACTATCTAATGCAAAAAGTAATCTGGATAACCGGGGCGGGAAGTGGAATAGGCAAGGCAATAGCTATGAACTATGCGGAAAATAGCAATATTATTATCGCCTCAGGAAGAAAAACACAAGCCCTAGAAGCACTTGCTCAGGAGCTTGAAGCTAACAATTGCTCCATTATCCCTCTTCCATTAGATATCAGTGATGAATCTTCAATAGAAACTGCAGTGAGTACAGTTATCGAAAAATATGGCAGAATTGACATTCTGGTGAACAATGCCGGAATTAGTCAGCGTAGCTTAGTTAAAGAAACAAAGAATGAGGTTGGTCGGCAAATCATGGACATCAATTTTTTTGGAACCGTACAACTCACCAAAGCAGTTTTGCCATATATGTTGGATGCGGATTCAGGTGATATAGTTGTAATAAGCAGTGCCGCAGGTAAATTTGGATTCCATAATAGATCGTATTACAGCGCGTCCAAACATGCATTACATGGCTTCTTTGATTCACTATCTCTTGAATTGCATAAAACGGGCATAAATGTACTGCTGGTTTGTCCGGGTAGAATTAAAACTGAATTGTCGAAAAGTGCACTTGTTGGAGACGGTTCAGCTTATGAAAAACAAGACGATCGCCTAGAAGGTGGTGTCACTGCAGATAAATGCGCAAAGGCAATAAAACGAGCAGTTAGCGCTAAAAAGAAAGAAATATATCTGGGTGGAAGAGAAGTTATCCTTATCTATATCAAAAGACTATTCCCAGCACTCTATAGATTCATTGCAGCAAGAGTAAAAGCAGAGTAAACAAATCTGAATTTGACACGTTTGTTAAAAGAATGTCCGCGTTTATTCATATTAGTAACATTGTTGAGTAATCGGTTTGACATTCAAGGGTGCTAAGTCTATTTTCGCACAGCTCAATGACACCAACACACACTATAATTGGCGGTATTCAACAAATGGGAATTGGTGTTCCCAATGTCCATGAAGCATGGGCGTGGTATCGCAAGAATTTCGGGATGGATATTCCTGTTTTTGAAGAGGCAGCTACTGCAGGTTTAATGTTGCCCTATACGGGCGGAAAACCTCAAGACCGACATGCAATCTTGGCTCTAAACCTTCAAGGTGGAGGAGGGTTTGAGATTTGGCAATACACCAGCCGAACCCCTCAAGCAGCTAATTTTGATATCAAACTCGGAGATTTAGGCATTTACGCATGTAAACTGAAAACTACTGATATTGAAAAAACCTTTAGAGAGTTTGACAAACAATACATTGTATCCAAGAAAATTGAGATAGCTCCAGATTATAAAAAGACCTTCTTTGTTAAAGACCCTTATGGAAATTTATTCCAATTTGTGGAAGAAAAGGAAGTATTCACTTCTACTAAAGCCAATAATGGTGGTGTATATGGAGCGATTATTGGGGTGAGTGATGTCGACAAAGCTATATTGTTTTACTCTATTCTCATGGAGTACCACTCAACTGCTTTCGATGGAGAAGACTATTTCGAAGATTTAAAAGACTTGCCCAACGGCAATAAAAGAATAAAACGGGCAATTCTACACCATCATAGAACTCATGCTGGCCCCTTCCACGAACTCCTTGGCCCTACACAGATTGAGCTTATTGAAGTAGAAGACTATTCAGCCAGAAAAATCTATGAAAATAGATATTGGGGAGATTTGGGATTCATTCATCTCTGCTTTGAAATTGGGAATATAGAAAACTTAAAAGCTGAATGCGAAGAAGGTGGTTATCCATTCACCGTAGACAGCGCTGATTCTTTTGACATGGGACAAGCTGCCGGTAGATTTGGCTATATTGAAGATCCAGATGGCACGCTTATTGAGTTTGTTGAAACACATAAAATCCCAATACTTAAAAAATTAAATTGGTATTTGGACTTGAGAAAAAGAGATAAGCTAGCTGCTCTGCCTAAATGGATGCTGAAAAGCTTAGCCCTAAATAGAAAAAAATAACATCTAATGCGAAGAAAAACAGTTTGGTTAGGAATATTGATTACAGTCATAGTAACAGCAAGTAATGCTTTTTGGTTTCTATCAAAAAAAGACACTGTAAAGCTGAGTTCAGAATACTCTAATCCATTTACAAAGAACCCTGGTTGGTATAAAGACTATGTGGTTTTAAAAGGCTTAGATCAAGTAAATATTCCGTTTGATCTTAAATATCAATGGTTTAAACACGATCAAAAAAATGCAAGGCTTCACAAAAAAGGACCAAGTACCCTTGAAAACATAAAAGAGATTGGTCCGTATAATGTTGGGGGACGAACTCGAAGTATTCTGATAGACTACAACAATGAGAATCGAGTGCTTGCAGGTGGTGTATCTGGAGGATTGTGGTATTCTAATAATGGAGGTAGTGCATGGAGTGCTGCCGACGATAATGCAGTTACACTGTCTGTAACTTCTATTACTCAAAGTCCATTTAACCCAGACATGATTTATTATGGAACGGGTGAAACCTATAACAACACTCTAAATGTCAATGGACAAGGACTTTTTAGGTCTACTAACGGAGGTGTAAGTAACCAACATCTTGAAAATACAGTAATTGCAAGTCTCTCCGAAATTTGGGATGTACAACATTCCTTGGTATTTGACAGCACTATTTATGTTGGAACGCAAAGTGGAGGCCTATGGAGATCAAACAATGCAGGCGATACCTTCACCAGAATCTATAGCACCTCAGGCGCCATTCACGAAATAAATGCATTTACAGACTCCACTATTATGTTTGGTGTTTCGGGATCTGGGATCTACATTCTAAATGAAACTAGCTTGCAAACCACCAAACTAGCTAACGGATTGCCTACTAACAATTTTTCTAGAATATCCTTCGACTACTGCGATGCCGCTCCTAATGTGATATATGCTCAATTTTTAACAAGCGATTTTAGAGACATTAGAGGCTCGTACAAATCTGTAAACAAAGGTCAATCTTGGACTGCC
The DNA here is from genome assembly GCA_965368435.1 of uncultured bacterium. Classification (GTDB taxonomy): domain Bacteria; phylum Bacteroidota; class Bacteroidia; order NS11-12g; family UBA9320; genus JAHEKB01. Next base: position 1,102 of record CBDUMX010000075.1, on the reverse strand, counting down.
ATTACAAACCCAACCCAAGTTAATTACTCGCAAGGATGGTACGATTTCAAATTAGGGGTTTCACCTACTGATCCCAACTTTTTGGTATCCATGGGTGTAACAGCAGCTTATTCCAATGATGGTGGTAGTTCTTGGATTGCTATGTACAACTCTCATGCTGACTATCACGAAATTCAATTTTATGCCGACGGACAATCTTTCCTAATTGGAAATGACGGTGGTGTTTATAGATATTCCATCAATTCATTGAGCACCTCAGCAACTGATTTAAATCAGGGATATAATGTGACTCAATTCTATGCTGGACACTATCATCCATCCAAGGCAGATGTCATTGCAGGAGCCCAAGATAACAATACGCGCTATAGTGTAAATGGTTCGCCATCATTCCTGCGTGTTTTTAATGGAGACGGTGCATTTTGTGCAATAAATCAACAGAATCCAAATGTATACTACGTCTCTTCACAATATCTAAACCTTTATAGAAACTCTTCAGGTAATCTGACTAATATCAATTCTTACATTTATTCTCAAATATTATCTCAAGATAACACATGGTTTATCAATCCTTTTGAGATGAACCCTTTAGATGGAAATCAACTGTATGTTCCTACTAAAAAAGAAGTCTTTAGAACCAATAATCAAGGAAATTCATGGATAAAGCTTACTTCTGACCTACCAGGCTCTACCTATTCTATTGGCTTGAGCTGGGATGAAGACCCTATTGCATACATAGGTGGAACAGGCTCAATACTACACAGACTTGATAATGCTGCAAGTAATGCCCTCACTGAAGTTGCACTTTACACTAAATCTCCAATAGAATTTAGAGGTAACACTATTGGATGTATTGAAGTAGATCCCAATGATGCTGGAACTATTTATTGTGCCATGAGCAATATTTCTACCAGAGGTAGAATATGGAAAGTTACTGGCGCCGATACAGATGATCCGGTTTTCACAGACTTGCATGCAAACTTACCTGAAAGTCTAGCAGTAAGTTGGGTCGAAGTTGATCCTGATAATAGCAATTTTATTATAATAGCCACAGATTATGGATTATACACTAGCACCAATGGAGGTGGCTGGTGGGAGAAGGAAG
>CBDUMX010000074.1:0-9809 GCA_965368435.1 uncultured bacterium | reverse complement strand
AAATACCTAATAATTTTGACGTCAGGAATTGAAATGTCAACGTCATATACACTTTTACTATTATTGTCTAATAAATAGAGACTTTCAAACATAAATGTCAGCTACAAGGAATTTTCAAATTATAGTGTATAAAGCGTTTAGGTTTGAGTTCTGGCCTTGGCCGTTCATGTTTCTTCCTGTGTTGCCCATGTACTTTCTTGCAGTCTTGCGGACCGGTAAGTGGTTGTATTTTACTGCTGTAAACCCTTCAATTGAAATGGGTGGTTTTTTTGGCGAAAAGAAAGATGAGATCATGGAGCTTATTCCAGAACATTATAAACCGTTAGAGTTTCTAGTAAGAGCGGATGACGGATTGAGCCCATATATACAGACAGCCTTTACCTTTCCTGTATTTGTTAAGCCCAATGTTGGAGAAAGGGGATATGAAGTTAAAGTAGTAAACAATCTTGAGGAACTTCAGATTTATGCCGCTAAAGGCTTTGACTTTCTCATACAAGAGAAATTAGATCAACAACTTGAACTTGGAGTATTGTTTCATTTGGACAATGAGAATCAAGGTTTTGTGAGCTCCATTGCTTTGAAGAAATTCATGTCGGTCATGGGAGATGGGGAGAGTAGTGTTCGTGAATTGGTGTCAAAGCACAAGAGACATAGCTTGTATCTAGACTATTTAGAAAATGATTTTGCTTCGGTTTTGAGTGTAATTCCGAAAAAAGATGAGGAATTTGTAGTTCACAAAATAGGGAATCATTGCAAAGGCACTCAGTTTTTAAATGCTAACTATAGGATCACGGATAAACTGAATTCAACCTTCAGTGGCATAGCCTCACAAATACCGGGATTTGACTATGGAAGATTTGATTTAAAAGTGGACAGTTTTGAAGATTTAGAATCTGGAAAGTTTAAAATATTTGAACTCAATGGAATAAGCTCGGAGCCTGGCCATATATACGGCTACAAGTGGGTACTCCCTGCCTATTTAAGCTTGTACAGGCATTGGAATTATATAATGCATTTGAGTAAAAAGAACATAAAAAAAGGGGTGAAAACCACCCCTTTGAAATTATTCATTAGACAAGTGTATAATCATTTCTTCACATAAGATGGATTGTCGTATTTATTCCAATCGATCTTACCCATAAACTTTTCTTCTAGGCAAGTCCACGTTGTTTCATCTCTCCAATTACCTCGTCCATAGGCAAATCTTGCTTTTTTCCAGCTGCCATAGCGTTCATAATTGTATCTGAGATAATTAATTCCAACTATTAAATAGTTTCGTCTTGTTTTACCGCCAGTAAGTTCAAGTCGGTCGTACCAATAGTCAAAAGTTTTGTCAATTACTTGAAGATCACCAAAGTCAGTACCTCCATTTGAATTTTGAATACATCTCCATCCACTTTCATTATGACCAATTTCAAGAACCAGTTCATAAGGAACGCCTACTGCTTGACAGATAGAATCTGCAACTTCAAATACAGATTTACTCTTTTGCTCAACAACTTCTTCTTTAATTTCTGTTGTTGGCACTTCTTGTGTAAAGGCATTTTTAACGATGGACGCTAATCCTAGGTAGTCTGCCAGTATTGTTAAACTGAGTACTACAAGCAATGCCATTGTTGTTTTTAAAAATTTCATTACGTTATTTTTTTTGAGTTTTACTCGATATAATAGATTAGAGCTCTATTGTTTTATATAATATCGATTGTCTTTCCTTTGGTTGTACAAAAATAGTGCTAGCTATAGGCCTGGTCTTATCTTCACTTGTAAACAGCTTATAGTGTTTTGCGCTGTTTATTAAAGATAGAAGATTGGTTACTAGGCTTTTAGCTGAGTTGTAATTTCTATTTGTTGTTGTTGATAAGCTCGTTACTGTCATTTTTAACTGACGTTTAGGTAACCAAAATGAGATTACAATTACTATTCGTATCCTCTCATTGAGAGATATCTTTCCGCATCTAGGGCAGCCATACAACCAGAGCCTGCAGCGGTGACCGCTTGTCTGTATATTTTGTCCTGAGCATCTCCAGATACAAAAACACCTGGTATTTCTGTTTTTGTGCTGTCTGGCTTAGTGATTATATAACCGGCATCGTCCATTTTCAGATAATCCTTGAAAATATCTGTATTTGGTTTATGTCCAATTGCAACAAAGAATCCCTTAACTGGAATGTCCTTGGTTTCTTTAGTAATGTTATTGATAACTCTCACGCCTTCAACCGTTTGATCTCCGAGTACCTCTACCGTCTCGTGATTAAACATTACTTCGATATTTGGAGTGTTTTCAACTTTGTGCTGCATAGCTTTAGAAGCCCTGAAGTGATCTTTTCTCACTAAGAGATATACTTTAGAGCAGATTTTAGAAAGATAGGTAGCTTCTTCTGCGGCGGTATCTCCACCTCCAACTATTGCTACATCCTGCCCTCTATAGAAAAAGCCATCGCAAACTGCACATGCTGAAACTCCGCTGCCATTTAATCGTTGTTCTGATGGGAGGTTCAACCATTTAGCTGATGCTCCAGTACTTATGATTACAGTTTCAGCTTCAATAACAGTTTCTCCATCTACAGTTACTTTATGCGTACCACCATTTCGGTCGAATTCTACAGATGTTATCATTCCAAATCGCACATCAGCTCCTAATCTAATGGCTTGTTTCTTGAAATTATCCATCATTTCAGGACCCATTATCCCATCAGGATAACCAGGATAATTCTCCACGTCGGTGGTTATAGTTAATTGTCCACCAGGTTGTAAACCTTCATAGACAACAGGCTTCATATCAGCTCTTGCAGCGTAAATAGCAGCTGTATAGCCCGCTGGACCAGAACCAATAATTAAACATTCTAACTTTTCCATAAATCGACTGCAAAGGTACAACTTAAATCATCCCGACGTATACGTGTTGATGATAGGTGTATAGAATGTGGTTATATGAAAATTAGCAAATTTCTTCGTTTAATATGAATGCCGACAGTTTGTCAACAAACTGCTCTTCTTGCATTGCTCTGCCCAATTGCATGGCTTTCTCAAGGTATTTAGCATTGCCCATTAATTCTAAAATCAATCGCTCGAAATTCTTGGAGTTTAATTTGTCAATTCTCACCCCTTTAGGCCCTGCGCCTATATTTGATATAATCTTATTCCAGACAAACTGATCAATTATATGCGGTATTATTAAACTTGCACATTGATATTTTAGAGCCATATGAGTAGTTCCTGAACCTCCATGATGTACTAAATATGAAATTTTAGGTAATATCCAATCATAGGGAATCGAGTTAACAAATACTATATGATCTGAGCTAAAGTCAGGCGGTTTTATAAGTCCACCAGCAGCTGAATTGATTATTGCAGCAATTTTGTGTTTAATCAGAGTCTTGATAACAAGCTCGGTTTTTATTTCAGGAGCTGGATTAGTCATGCTGCCAAAAGTCACCATTATGGGATTTGGGAATATTTGAAGAAAATCCTTTAACTCTTGAGAAGGTTCCCAATGGCTAGTTTTATCCCTTTCATGATAACCCAAAACTTTGACATTCTGCGGCCAGTATGAAGGCTTTTTGAATATGCTGGGTGAAATAGTGTAGATGAATTTGTTAGTGTTTAAGCTTGCTTGTATTTGTCGCCTACTTATGCGCGTTTCCAAGGGTAGTTTCTTACTTGTACTTGCAACTGTGGAAATCAATCCCCAGCTTGCAATTGTATAGGATATCCTATTGATGAATCTGCCGTAATTACCATTGAAAGCTACGTGAGAATGATCTTTAACTTCGTGCATAATATAGGGTACTGGACTAACAACAACTGCTTTGTTTTTATTTTCGCTTCTAGTACTCCATATCAAAGGATATATGGCTTTGGCATTGTGAATTACACGGTCTGGCTTTTCAGCTTCAATAAGTTTATATTGCTTATTAATTATGGCTTTATTAATGTGCTTGTATTTAGTAGCCAACTTTATATAAGCAATAAGCTTTCTATACCAACTACCGCCTCCTCCCATAGCAGCTTTACCATCTGGGCTTTCCAACATATCTATGAACTCATATCCTACACCACTAAAGCCAAATCCACTGTCTTCCGCTAAAGGTCTAAATTGATCAGGGAAACAACAAAGGATTTCATGTCCCTGAGCTTTTAGCATTTCACCAATGGCCAGAAAAGGTTCCATGTCACCTCGTGTTCCTATTGAAACAAGTATTATTTTCATTGATTTATTATTTTTTGAAAAGTTCGAGCAATACCTGGACTTAAGTTCTCCGTAAAGCGCTCATCACATAAAAAGTTTAGTTCCGACTTCAGTTCGGGATGTTTGTTAGCAATCCTAGCAAGTATTCTAAAAGCAACAATTCTCACAGAAGGACTTTTAGAAATATCTTCCCAAACTTCAAGACAGATATCAAACAATTTACCTTCATTTATCTCAGAAGGAGCCTTTTTTAATACTATTTTCAGTAGCTCGCGTTGATGTCCATCAGCTTTGTCCCTAATACCTCTTATAAAATCTTCCATATGCTCTTGCAAGCGCGAATCGTTTGCTTCAAGGCAATGACCTAGTAACCAAGCTGCTCTCCAAGATTGCGGCTTTAAATCTTGAGAGGCTAATTGTATAGCTTCATCAATTTGTTCAGGATGATTTTGAATATGCCTCAACAAAGCTTCTTTTCTAAATGACTGAGATAGTATTTCAATTAGTTCTGCCATTCTTGAGTTTGTACTCCGATAAAAGTAATGAGTATATAGATGAATCTTCAATGCGCCCATTTTTGAGATAGTGTTGTCTCATTAAGCCTTCTTCTACAAATCCATGGTGCTGCAATAATTTAAGCGATGGGGTATTTGTTTTAGCAAGAAACGCTTCTATACGATTGAGTTTCATCACTTCAAAACCATATTTGATAATAGGGGCTAGTGCTTCCTTCATAAACCCTTGGTTCATATTCTTTTCTAAATCAAGCACATATCCTAGTTCAGCCCTCTTGTGATCTATATACCATGTGTGAAACCCGCACCATCCAATTGATTTGCCAGTATCTTTTCTAATGAGATGAAAATATAGAAATCTTCTGTTAAAGGTTGATAAACCTTGCTCGTACCTCTCCCATAAGGACTGTAGATCCTTCAGATTTTCAAAGCCAAGATGTGTTAGTTGCTTGTCTTCGGATTCGTTCCTGAATAAGTCATCTAAAATTCTTTGGTCGATTTTTCTCAAGATGAGTCGAGTTGTCTGTAAATCTTCTTTCATCTATTTGGTGCTTAATTCATACTGCTTTGGTGTTTTACCAAATTTTCGTTTAAAAGCTTCAATGAAATGGCTAACATTAGAATACCCAACCTTTTCAGCAATTTCATTTACTTTAAACTGCTTAGAGTCTATCATTTCACGAGCTGTATTCATCTTATGGTCTTTCAAGAAGGTATGAATAGGCTTGGAGTATATCTCTTTAAAACCCGTTTTTAAATTGTATTCATTTAGTCCAACTTCTTTTGAAAGTTCCTTGATGGTAGGAGATTGCTGTAAGTCCCTTATTAAAATTTCCTTGGCATTTCTCACTTTGGTAACATTTTCCTTCTGATTGAGAAATGGGCAGTCATAGGTTTGAACATCTTGAGTGCTAAAGTAATAGCTGAGCAATTCAAATTTCTTGGCTTCCAACATTAAAGGATTGGCTATGCTTTCAATTTCTTCTATACACCTTCTTATCCTTTCTGAGTTTTCTGAAAGCTTGTGATAGCGTTCCTTTTGAAATACTTCAGCATTGCTAAAATTTAACTCATCTACCCCCTTAGTTAGAAGAGAGTGTAAAGCTTTAATTGGAATTTCAAGGCTGATAAGGTGACAAGGCTCTTGAGCAAAAATTGGAATAACAAAGTCATTATTCTGCTCGTAAAACAAATAGGATGAGTAAGGAGCAAGCTGCATGCTTCTACCCGGACCCATTTCAAAACTAATAGCTTTTTGTGAACTGAATAATATGCTAATAACCGATTTCTTGATGGGGTAGTTCAGTATTTTGTCTTTACTTAATGGGTTATTTTTAAGGGATATTAATGAAACTACTTCTTGCATTTTTAGGCTATTCTTTGTTGTAGCAAATGTAATTGAACTATCTAATATTTGCTATGTCCTTTGTGTTTAGTCCTTTGTCAGTTTTTAATATGATTTTTACCTAATTCCAATTTGGGGTATTTTTAATGCTATATGGGGTATTTGTTTTTTGCTTATTAACTCACATTTGCAGCCGTTATAATTATGAAAAAAATAATATTAATTAATGCACTATTCTTAAGTTTGAGCGCATTGGCTCAAACTGCAGACACAGTTAATGGAACAGCTAATGATGTTTTCTACAATTTAAAAACTTCAGCAGAACACAAAGTAGACATAAATAGTTGGGATATTGGTTTTACCACAGCTGGCTTTGATGCAAGTATCATCGCAAATGAAAGTAAAGGAGTGGAAGTCTATGTATATTCTAGCGATACCAATGATTGGTCAAGCGTAGATACTACTGCTTTTGATTTTGAATCTAATATCTTGTATAATTCAACAGAGAGCTGGGAAGTTGGCGCCTTTACAAATCAAGGGGTTGTTCATCCTGATTATGGTTGGGGTTTATACAATGGCAGCAATCACGATATCAATGGCAACAGAATTTTTATAGTCAAGCACGGAACAAAATACAGTCAGTTTCAAGTGGTGTCACTTACAGCAGCTGGAGTATTCACAGTGAAATTTGGTGATATTGGAGGATCAAATTCTGAATATTTGAGTTTTTCTAAATCTACTTACAACAGTAAGAATTTTGTCTATTGTTCACTTGACAGTAGAACTTTAGTTAATACTGAAGCAAACGCTGAAGATTGGCATTTGCTCTTTACTAAGTATATGGAAGGCATACAAGCCGGACCAGATTTCGTTTACTATCCGGTATCAGGTGTTAAGATCAATAAGAATTTACAAGTTGCTGAGCGCAGAAATGTTACAGTAACTGATTCTGATACTAATGGCCTAGTTTGGAATGACAACATCACGGAAATTGGCTATGATTGGAAAACTTTCAACAATGGAACATTTTCATACGACATAACTGCTGATCTCAGCTATTTTGTTAAGAATGAAGATAATGAAGTTTGGAAGATATGGTTCACTGACTATGGTTCAGGTACATACTACTTTAATGTTGAACAAATAGCTTCAACCGTGAGTATTGATAAATTCAAGCAACTGAATTCTACAGTCTATCCTTCTCCAGCTAATGAATCGCTTAGCGTAATAAACAGAGAGGAACATGAAGTTGAATTGAACATACTTAATATTTCAGGTCAGTCTGTACTAGAAGATAATTTATTAGCTGGTCAAAACAAGCAGCTCGATATAAGCCTTTTAAGTCCAGGAATCTATTACGTCAGAATATCTGGTGAGAATAAATTCATAACACATAAAGTTGTTGTTTACTAGACAGTACTTCATATTATTATTTCTCTGTTTGAGTTGTCTCCTTAGAGCTCAAACCCATATTTCTGTATTGGATTCACGTTCAGGAGAGCGCATAGCTTTTCAGTTGCAACTCGATGATTCTATTTACCATGCTAGCAACAACGGGCTAAGTTTAGATCTAATAAAGTCTACTATAGCAGTAATTAGTGCTGAAGGTTTTATGAGCACTGAACGCATACTTGAGCCAAACAAAGCTTATTCTTTCTACCTGTTTCCTTCTGTACAAGAAATAGAAGGTATAGTGATTACAGATATTCACAGCACTAAAAATGCTCACGAGACTGTTTTGAACGTGAGCCGAATATCTGCTAAGCGAATAGAGGATTTAGGGGCAGTAGATTTAAGAGATGCCCTAAGTTTTGAAAATAACATTAGACTGAGTAGAGACAATGCTCTTGGAACTAGCGGTCTGAGCTTAATGGGGATGGGGGGTAATAATGTTAAATTGATGGTTGATGGTGTGCCCGTCATCGGTAGATTATTCGACCAACTTGATTTAGAGCAATTCAATCTGGAAAACACACAACAGATCGAAATTATTAAAGGCCCTATGTCAGTGATATACGGCTCTAACGCCCTGGCCGGAACTATAAATATAATTAGCAATAAAAGCCAAGAGAAGAAAGCAACTCTCAAGGCAAACCACGAAACAGATGGACAGTATAACATAAGCGGAACCTATGTCATTCCAATTAAAAAACACAGCATCTCTCTCAGCGGCGGAAGAATGTTGTTCAACGGTTGGAGTGCAGAAGACATAGATAGAACTTTTGATTGGATACCAAAAGAACAGTATAATGGGAGAATCGGTTATTTATACCAAAGCGATAGTTTGCAAATCTCCTATAGATCAGAGTTTTTACATTCATTTTTAATTGATAGAGGTACACCATTGGCACCATATAATGAGTTTGCAATTGATCAACATTATACCAATATTAGATTGGATAATAGCATATCGATTTACAGAAATTGGAAACACAGTAACCTCAGCATAATTGCAGGGAACAATAGGTTTAAACGTTTAAAGAATAAATATTACAAGAATTTAGTGAATCTTGAGGAGTTGCTCATACCTCAAAGTGGTGAGCAAGATACACAGTTTTTTAACGCCTATGTTCTGCGTTCAATTTACGGCTTTAACCACAGCAGATATGAAACCTTATTGGGAGTAGATATAAATCTTGAAAATGGAGAAGGTGCGAGACTGTTAAATCAAGAACAGGCTCAATCTGATTATGCTATTTTCAGTAGTTCAGAGATGAAAATTAAAAAGAATTTTATTTTCAGGACAGGTCTGAGATATGCGTATAACTCTGCATTTAAAGCGCCTTTGTTGTATTCAGTTCAAACACGTTTAAATCTACCTAAAAACCAAGTACTGAAAGTTGCTTATGGCAAAGGATTTAGGGCTCCATCATTAAAAGAACTGTATTTAGATTTTACTGATAGTAGGCACGAAGTTTATGGCAACGACAAATTGAAATCGGAAAATTCTCATAGCTTAACATCGAGCTATCAGAAATTCAGCCAGCGCGGTCTTCTCCAATTAAATACTAATGTAGATTTATTCTTTAATCATATCGAAAATAAAATAGAGCTACTGGTTTTAGGTCCGGTAAGTGCCACATACGGCAATATTGGCGTATATGAAACTGTTGGAGGAAGCATAGCACAGCAGGTTAAATATTTGAACTATAGCCTAAATGCCAGTTTCAACTATACCGGTATTTATAATGGTATAGCTGGACAGGGAAAGCGATTTAATTTTTCACCGCAATGGGTAGTACAGCCTTCATATACCAATAAAGATAAAGGATTTAGCGCAAATCTGTTTATCAACTATTTCGGTAAGCTGGCTCGTGTTTTTAGCGATACAGCAAGCGGCAATCTCAACATCAATGAAATGGATGATTATACCATGATTGATGTAACTCTAAACAAGCAATTGCTTTCAAAGAAAATCAAACTCACTCTTGGAAGTAGGAACTTGCTTAATATTCAATCCATACAGGCGAAAACAGAGATTGCAGCACATACAGAAAGCAGCAGTAGCATTTCTATAAGCCCAGGTAGAACATTTTTTATAAGCATTAGATACTCCTTTTATGAATAAAATAATTATCGCAATACTATTTCTTGCAGCGTGCATGCCGAAAGAGGAACCAATTCAGGCTTATGACCGAGGAGATATCAAGGAGGTTTTTATCAATTCTGGACCTACAAAAAACACAGTTGTCTTTTATAATTTAGAGAGCAATAGTGTAGTAGCTCAAAGCAGTCCCGACGCTTGGGATATTTATATAGG
>CBDUMX010000073.1:0-10054 GCA_965368435.1 uncultured bacterium | reverse complement strand
GGGGGCTAGCCCGCCTCCCCTGAATCAAATATAAGTATAATACAAATTGCCGTCAATCCAAAAACAGCAAACGGCAGCACTTACCACATCACAGTTAATTAATTCTACTTTAGCCATTCGCAATTCTTTCTGTGCTCCGAAATTTTAGTGTAGTTGAAAATCCATAATAAATAACTCTTAATTATTTATAAAAAAAAAGCCCCCACATTGTGGAGGCTTTTAACTCGATATTGATTACTCTTATTGAGTAACGGTAATTTTCTTTGTTGTTTGTACACTACCTGCTTTTACTGAGTATAAGTATACGCCAGCATTAAGGTCTGTAATGTCTAAATTAATTTGATGCTCACCAGAAGTGTAATATCCATTTGCAACTTCTTTTACTTTATTTCCTAATAAGTCATAAAGTTCAATAGTTACATCATCAGCATTTACAAGTGAGAAATCTAATTTAAGGATTTCAGACTTGCTAACTGGATTTGGATATACAGCAACTGTCATATTGCTATTCAAATTAGATACATTTCCTAAGAAAGGAGAGTTAATATGAATTGCGTAATAGAAATATCTGTCGGTGAAATATGCATTACCAGGAATGCTATTTTCCCAACCATTCAAATCGCCGCCGTACAATAATTCACTTGGAGTCCAGAATGAATTGTTGTAGTATTCCTCTTGAGGTACTTCTGTTCCATCATTAGTGTACATAGTATGACCGAAATAATTTAAACGCTTTGAAGGTGTAGAACCGTCTCTTGCTTCCATGGTGTCGCCATATTCAAATGGTAACATAGTTTTAAATGCTATACTGAACGCACAAACTGATCTTCCCTGTAATTGAGGATCTTTAGGTATAGCGATATCTGGTAAGTCAATAAACATTGCTCTTGATCCCCATCCTTGAGTGGTTGGAATTGGAGTTGAATCCGCATCTGTCAATGGAATTTTAATCTCATATACAGTGCTATTGCTACCTAATAATGCTTGAGTAAAGTTATCAGGCTTAGCGAATATTTCACCAGTATTGAATGATCCGTAATCTAAATTGTTGTAATCGAAGAATTGGAAAATCATTGTATCAACAACTTTAACATTTCCAGCTCCTAAATCAACAGAGTCTACATATCTTACGTAGATATATGGAAAATAAATTGAGTCAACAGTATAATCATCAAATCTTGATAGACGAATACCGTCGTCAAATACTTCAAAATTTACATCAGTAGGATCAAAAGCTGCACCTACTGCATGCCATGGATAGAAATATGTAGTTCCTCCTCCTGCTGGATCTGGAACCCACTGTACAGTTGAATCTTCATATAAAAAGCTCACAAATCTATTAAACGTTCCTCCAATAGTTGAGGCTGCTTCAATAGGATACTTCCAATTAGAATAATCTACTTTGTTTAATCCGTTGTGACTAGCCGGTGATGCTATTTCTCCAGCGTGTTTGTAAACAGGAGCGTCTGTTTTAACTTCTTGCCCTTGCGCGAATGCCGTTCCTGATACTAGTGCTCCTATAACTAGAGTCATAGAAAGTTTAAGTAATTTCATTTTCATGTGATGTCTTTTAAAATTTTGCCAAAAATAAATGTTATTTCAAATTTACCTAAACATAAAGTATATAAATGTCAGGCCATGGTAATCAATATCTACACTATATCCCCATCCATTGGCCTTATTAGGATTTCCTCAATTACACTTTGGTCTCCTAATTGATAAGCGGACCAAATCAGTTGAGCAACGGAATTGGGGTCGATAAAGCGTTCTTTTGGCAAGTCTGTTCCTTGCCAAGAGGAAGTTAAAGTTGCACCAGGTAGTACCGCTGTAACCTTGATTCTATCCTCTTTTAATTCTTCTCTCAAAACCTTGGTCAATCCCAGTTGAGCGTATTTAGAAATGCAATACGACCCACCATTCATATAAGGAGTAATACTTGCAGTAGAACATATATTAAATATATATCCTTTCTCTGCTGCTTTTACTTTGTCAATCAAAGCTCTGGTCAAATGATAGCTACTTCCTAAATTAGTATTGAGTTGAGTCTCAAATACTCCGTCCTCTTCAGTAGTTATTTGTCCAGGGATATACATTCCAACATTATTAATTAAAACGTCGACTTGCTTAACCTTAGATTTCACATGCTCGGCAAATTCAATGACTTCAGCTTTTACACTGAGGTCTGCTTGAAAAACATCCAAATCTTTATTAGTTGTGGCCATAGCCTTACGCGCACTTGTAAATACTATAAAATCATTGGCAAGAAATATATCTACCAATGCCTTTCCAATTCCTCTTGTTCCTCCGCTGATTACAGCAACTTTTTGTTTGTTCATCTGAGGCAAAGATACATTTAGCTGCATTTAATACTATTCCACAATTTATTGCATTTTATCGCAAAGCTTGATAGAGTATAATGTCTTGTTCTATATTTACGCCCTCAATGAATTTGTTCGCGCGTTTTGGCAAATACTTACTCTTTCTAAAAGGGATGTTCTCTAAACCGGAGAAACTAGGCGTTTACCTAGATAGGACCTTCGTAGAAATGAATAATATAGGAGTAGGCTCCCTGGTAATCGTTGTGATTATCGCTATATTCCAAGGAGGTGTTACTACCTTACAAATTGCCTACCAGCTTATCTCACCTCTCATTGCCAAACCTGTAATTGGTTCTATCGTAAGTGATTCATCCATGCTTGAACTTGCACCAACTATTACATGCTTAGTACTTGCAGGTAAAGTTGGTTCTCATATAGCCTCAGAAATTGGCACTATGCGCGTGAGTGAGCAAATAGATGCCCTTGAAGTCATGGGAATAAACTCTAGCGGCTATCTCGCCTTACCGAAAATAGTTGCTGGTCTAATTATGATTCCAATACTTGTTATCATTTCTATTTTCTTGAGCAATGTTGGCGGTATTATAGCAGGTATGGCTTCAGGTATACTCACACCAGAAGAATATCTGCAAGGAGCTAGGGAGTCCTTCCTCACCTTTAACCTCATCTTCTCAATCATTAAATCGATTACCTACGCTTTCATCATAACTACCATATCTTGTTATCAAGGTTATTATACCAATGGCGGAGCACTTGAAGTTGGTTCTAGCAGCACCAAAGCCGTTGTATATAGCGCAGTTGCCATACTTTTTGCAGATTACCTTTTAGCCCAATTATTGCTGTGATAGAATTAACCAATATACGAAAGTCATTCGACGATAAAGAAGTGCTAAAAGGAATTAGCACCAAATTTGAGCCAGGAAGAATTAACTTGGTTATTGGTAGCAGTGGTCACGGTAAAAGTGTACTCATGAAATGCATGGTTGGCCTTATTAAACCAACAGAAGGACATATTATTTATGATGGTCGCGACTTCACCAACCTCCATCATAAAGAAATGCGCGAAGTGCGCCGTGAGATAGGCATGCTCTTTCAAGGCACAGCCTTATTTGATTCCCTAACTGTGGAACAAAACATTGGTTTTCCTCTTAAAATGTTTGCCAACATGACAGAAAAAGAGAGAAAAGAAAGAGTGGATTTCTGCCTGGAACAGGTAAACCTCGAAGGTATCAATGATAAATTTCCTGCAGAAATTAGTGGAGGAATGAAAAAACGTGTAGGGATTGCTAGAGCTATATCACTTGACATTAAATACCTCTTTTGCGATGAGCCTAATTCCGGCTTAGACCCTTTAACCTCTAGAGTAATCGATGAATTGATTAAAAGCATTACGGAAGAATTTAATATTACAACCATTATCAATACCCACGATATGAAAACGGTCTTCGATATTGGGGATCAGGTGGTATTTATCTACGAAGGAAGTAAAGAATGGGAGGGAGATGTAAATGGAATTCGAGCAAATGAAAGTCAACGCCTTACTGATTTTATCAAGGCATCATACATTGAATAATATGAAAAAATTAAGTACAATAGTGATTATCTTCTCATTGTTAGCATTTAGCAACAGCAGACATGAAGAAGGAATGTTTCCATTGAGCAGCCTGTCGCAACTCGACCTTAAAAAAGCGGGTCTGAAAATTGAAACTTCTGAAATTTATAGCGAAACTGAAAATAGCCTTGTAAATGCACTAGTTAGATTAGGTGGATGCACCGGTTCTTTTATTTCTGATCAAGGACTGATAGTTACTAATCATCACTGTGTATACGGCACTGTTGCCTCTCTGAGCACTCCTGAAAACAACTATCTTGAGAATGGTTTCTATGCCAGCACCAATGAAGCGGAGCTTAAAACAAGCTTGCCTTGTAAGATTACCAAGTCTTTCAAAGATGTGTCTGAAGAAGTATTAAATGGAATAGATGCACTCAGCACTGCGGTTGAGAAACAGAATAAAATTCAAGAAAACATTAAGGCTATTGTCGACGAAGAAAAGAACAACTTCCCTGAGCTGTCGATAGAAGTCTCAGAAATGCTTGTTGGCAAGTCATATACTCTATTTAGATACAAGGTGTTAGAAGATGTGAGAATCGTTTATGTGCCACCTAAAAATATTGGGAAGTTTGGTGGTGAAACCGATAATTGGGAGTGGCCTCGACACAATGGAGATTTTTCAATTGTTAGAGCTTATGAAAATGGCAAACCATACCAGCCTGAGCGACACTTAGAAGTAAATCCATCTGGAACTAAAGAAGGCGATTTTACTTTTATTTTGGGATATCCCGGCAGAACATACAGAAATCAACCCGCTGAATTCTTAGAATATCAGAACAATTATGTACTACCGATAATTTCTAGCTGGTTTGATTTTAGAATCAAAGCCATTGAAGAATACGCAGGGAATGATGTTGCTAAGCAATTGAGATACAGCGGCACACTTGCCAGCCTAAACAACGTCACTAAAAACTTTAAAGGCAAAATGCAAGGTCTTCAACGTACTAATGTAATTGAACATACCTATGAAGGTCAACGCCTTCTCAAGAAATTTGCTGAACAAAACCCAGCCTACCTAGAATATGTTCCTCTTTTCGATAAATCGGAAGCTCTGCATAAAGAAAAGTTTAAGCTTGTTACCGATTATCTGTACCTCAATCAATTATTTGGAAGCTCAAAATTGTTTGCTGCGGCAAGCAGTATAGTTGCATACAATGAAGAAATCGCAGAGAGGAGTAAATCTGAGCAAAAAAGCTATGTGTCTGAGAATAAAGAGCAAATGGATAAAAGATTTGCTTCTTATTTTTCTATTGGCGAGGAGATTGAATTGGATGAAGTATTATTTGCCGAATTATTATACCAATTATCTCAAACTAAACTAGATAATCTTAACCAGGCTTTAGGCGAAGATATAATTGGAAAATCTCGCGATGAATTAAAGGCATACAGCGCTACTCTATACAAAAATACAAAATTGAGCGAGCCAGAAGAGTGCGAAGCTAGCTATAACAAAAACCCTCTTCGCTTTATTAATCTCAAAGATCCTTTTGTCGACTTAGCAAGCAGAATGCGACCAGTACTAATTGCAATGCAAACTGAAATGACTTCTATCAATGCTCAAATTGATGAAATTATCCCTAGATTCAATGATTTAGAAATGGCAAGAAACAGCGGCAACTTTATTCCTGATGCCAATGGAACCTTGAGATTCACCTACGGTTATGTTAAAGGATATGAACCACAAGATGCTATGGTTTACAGTCCATTCACTACAGTAACAGGCATAATTGAAAAAGCAACAGGTAGTACTAATCCAGATTATTTCTTACAAGATGAGATTATTCAAAAAATGAAAACTATTCAGCCTGCTGATGTTCTCAAGCACCCAGAACACAATGCTGTGGTTGTTGGATTTCTCTACAATATGGATACCACAGGAGGTAATAGTGGAAGCCCAATTATGGATGCTTATGGCAGACTGGTTGGAATCAACTTTGACAGGGCCTATACAGCAACTATAAATGATTATGCATGGAATGAATCGTATAGCCGCTCAATTGGTGTAGATATACGCTATGTATTGTATATCATGAAGTATTTTGGCGAAGCGGATGAAGTGCTAAATGAAATGGGAGTGAAGCTCTAAAAAAGCATCCACATTATAAGAGCAATCAATACTAATTGCAAGACGAATAGTATCAATCCAAACAACATACCTTTCTTGCCTGAGTGAATCATGGCTGAAAAACTCATATTTAAACCAATGGCAACCATACTCACAGTTAGCAAAAACTTGCCAGTATCATTGAGAATGTTGCTGAATTGGGGGTTGATATGAACGATTGAATTTAGAATGGAAATGATAATAAAACCCAATAGATACCACGGCAATTTTATCATCTTTCTCCAATCCTTTTTACCGTCTTTTTGTATTAGAAAATTGAACACTATTAAGGCGGGACTCAACATTGCCACCCTTGCAAGTTTTATGGTCAAAGCCGTTTCTCCTATATCATTGCCCATGGTATAAGCAGCACCAGCAACATTGCCAACTGAATGCAACGAGCTTCCTATAAATATTCCTTTAATTTCATCTCCAATTGCCATAGGGGCTAATACTAGAGGCAAAGCAATCATTCCTATGGTTCCAAGCAAGTTAACTACTGCTATACTAATGGCAGCATCACTTTTATCTTTACTAACTGTAGGAGCCAGTGCCGCAATGGCTGATGAACCGCAAATGGCAGTACCAAAACCAATAAGCCAAGATGTATTTCTGATTTTAGGAAACCAATTGCTGAGTATTCTGCTAAGTACAAGAAGTACAGCAATCATAATTACCACTAAAACTATTCCTTGTCCGCCCGTCTGTCCCAATTGTCCATAGTCTATACTAAAGGCTAAAAAGACAATGGAAAATTCTAAAAATTTACTGCTAATAAAAGAAAACTGCGACTTCAGTTCTGCTTTGAATTTAAGCGTATTGCCCAAGATAATTCCAATGAATAAACCAAGGATGATGCTGTTTAGCACAGGCACAATAGGAGAAAGTGCAAATGCTATTGCAGCTATTAATAAGCTTATTAATAAGCCTTGTAAATTGGGGAACTTTTTAGTCATGCATTAAGGAGTGATGATTTCCCCTTTATAATTCATTATTCCACCGCTGAGGTTATAAACGGTTCCAAATCCATTTTCTACCATATACTTGCTTGCATTGCCGCTTCTTCCGCCGCTTCTGCAATACATCAGATAGGTTTTTGATTGATCCAATTCTGCAATTTTCTGCTCAAAATCCGCAGCATTATAGTCTATAAACATATCTGCTCCTGAGATGTAACCCGCTTCAATTTCTGAAGGTGTGCGAACATCAATGACTACAACATTGGAATCTGCCATCATTTCTTGAAATGCCTTGGCATTTATATTTTTAACAATTGCTTTTTCAACAGCGGCTTCTTCTTGTACCTCGGCTTGATCTTCTGCTGTTTCTGTTTTGCTTGCACTGCCACAGGCTGAAATGCTCAACGCAAATAGTACTAGAATGTAAATTTTATATATTGCTTTCATAATTTATAGCGAAGATAATGCGAACTGGTTTTGTGCAGAGAAACTAATGTTACCTCTAAAGTCCTAAGTTTTATAACCCCTTAGAAACTCATCCACGTTCATTTTGCGTTTTCCCTCTAATTGCACTTCAACTAAATGGATAAAGCCGTCATTACAACTTACTTTTAAATCCTCATTGCCATCAAAAATAAATTCGCCATTCAATATTGAGTGTGTTGCTCTTTCAAAGCTCGCTTTAAAAATCTTTAGTCGTTTATTCTGAAGCTTAGTATGAGCAACAGGATAGGGGCACAATCCCCTAATAAAATTGATAATATCTCTGCCGTTTTTATGCCAATCTATTGAACAGCTGCTACTGTATAGCTTTGGAGCAGATTTCAGTTCCTCAGATTTAAATTCAAGTTGAGCTTGCTCTTGAATTGTATCAGTAATAATGCCTTCCAATGTTTCAATTATGGTTTCAGAACCAAGCAGCATTAATTTATCGTGTAAACTCCCTGCTGTATCTTCTTCAGTAATTGCGCAAGATTTTTGAAGCAATATATCGCCAGTATCTATTTCATGCTTGAGTTTAAAACTTGTCACTCCTGTTTCTGTCTCTCCATTAATTATAGCCCAGTTTATAGGAGCTGCCCCGCGATATTGGGGAAGGAGAGAGGCATGTATATTCACCGTACCTTTTGGTGGCATATCCCAAACTACTTCTGGCAGCATTCTAAAGGCAATAACAACTTGAATGTCAGCATTATACGATCTAAGCTCTTCCAGAAAATCTTCCGATTTTAAATTCTTGGGTTGAAGCAAAGGAATGCCTTGTTTTCTGGCATATTCAGCAACTGGGGTACTGTGCATTTGTAATCCTCTACCGGCGGGTTTATCCGCAGCACTGACTACCGCAACTATATTAAATCCTGCTTTAACTAATTGTTCTAAATGATAACGAGCAAATTCGGGATTCCCTAAAAATACAATTCGCAAGTTTTCTTTATTCACTAGTGTATCAGATCAAAAATTCTACTCCAACGTATCTTACTGAATCCAGTTTCATTAGGATCCATACTCATCCATATAAACAATGCTTTGCCAACTATATGATCTTCGGGTACAAATCCCCAAAATCTTGAGTCCAATGATCGATGCCTATTGTCACCTATCATGAAATAATAGTTGTATCTGAATGTATAGCTGCTTACTTCTTCTCCCGCTATATAGAATTTACCGTCTAGCAAACTAAAATCTTCATTGCCTTCATAAACCCTAATTGCCTGCTCGTAGATCTTATAATTCAACGAATCGAGTTGTATAACATCTCCTGCCTTTGGCACATATATGCTTCCAAAATTATCAACGGTCCACCCGAGACTGGTGACATGAGGGAAAATTTCAGCAAAACTGCCCTTTTCTTGAATTAGAGGGGTAACACTTTTGACATTGTCCATCGCCATTAGTTTATCCCTATTTTCAGCTGTAGTGTGAATGGTGTAGCCCCCTTCAATTGCATTTGGACCACCTTCGGTGATGTCCATCTCTTTAAACGTTTTAGAGGTTAATGCTCTGGTGGTAAGTACATTATACGAAGTTTGACTCATTTCAGGCAAGTCTGCTTTTTGTCCATTTACATAGGCCACCCCATTAACTATTTTAAAACTATCACCACTAATAGCCAAACAGCGTTTGATATAGTTTTCTTTCTTATCCACTGGTCGTCCCAATTCTTCAGCCGGGAAGTTGAACACCACTACATCGTTGTTTTTTATCTTCTGAATACCTGGTAATCTCCAATAAGGTAGTTTCAAGGCTTCTGAATATGCTTTTCCGCCTGTAACAGGCATAGTGTGATGTACAAAAGGAAAAGAGATAGGTGTCATTGGCACTCTTGGACCATAATTTAGTTTACTCACAAATAGAAAATCTCCTACCAGCAGTGATTTCTCCATGGAAGAAGTTGGTATCTGATAAGCTTCTATAAACAGTGTTCTTATTAGTGTAGCTGCAATTATTGCAAACATTCCCGCATCTATCCATTCTCCTCCAGAAACTCTTTTGCGATGCTTATATCGAAACATATAATATATCCATATAGCAGCTTCCCAAAAAATGAAAAAGATTAGAGAAGGAATAAATCCAGCATTAGCCTTAGTCAATAAAATGATAAACAACCAGAAGTTGAGTATTGAAAAGACGATATAAAATATTTTGGCTCGCTTACTGAGTAAGCTCCAGTTTTCCTTTAGTGAAAATTTCATTCTTATTTAAAATTTAGTAGATCTTTCATTCCGTAAACTCCTGTTTTTCCTTTCATCCATTCAGCAGCAACCACCGCACCTATAGCAAAGCCTTTTCTATTAAAGGCGTTGTGACTCAATTTAATTTCGTCGATAGGGCTTGTATAGCTTATTTCATGAAATCCCGGAACTTCGTTTTCACGGCGACTTACAATCTGCAAATCAAACGGCTTTACCGCTTCTGTTTGTCCCTCTAGTTGACCAATGTAGTTGTTTTTTCTATCAAGCTTTGATATAATGCCTTCCGCTAAAGTAACTGCTGTACCACTTGGATGATCCTTTTTGTGTATATGGTGAGTCTCATTCATGCT
>CBDUMX010000072.1:0-10063 GCA_965368435.1 uncultured bacterium | reverse complement strand
CCTTGACCAAAACTTAAAAGACTAAGAAAGCTAATAATTAATAATAAATTTTTTCTCATTGAATGCTCATTTTTCAGAGCGCAAAGTATAAAAAATTTACGTATTAGAATGCCACCTGTTGGCAACATTTACAGAATACTGTACAAAGTCTTGCAATCCTTTGTTATACATAGTGTTAGACAGCAAATTACCATCGTCGTCGACACATTCTGTGGTGAATTGAGATTCAAACTTTTTAGGTGAAGAAATACTGTTTAAGTTGAAGACGTTGAAAATTTTATCAAAAACATAACTCAATTGCACTGCAGGCATTCTTCCGCCTCTACCTGTGCTCACTCCTACGAAGGCCGCAACCATATTATCAAATATCTTACCGTGTTCATTGTTCGCCAATTGATGAACAGTATTAACCATTTCCGCTGAAGGAAACCAGTTGTACTCTGGTGTTAGAACAATAAGTAGTTCAGCTTCACGAATTCCTTCAATGAGTTGTTTTTGGAAATCACTTAAGTTTTGGCTGTCCAAATCTTCATTCGCATTTGGCAAATCATATTGGTGATAATCAATAATATATGAGTTTGGAATTATTTTGTTTATTGCCTTGGCAACCCTTAACGTATTGTTGTCTGTTCTCGCAGAGCCGGAAAGTATTACAGTTTTCATGTTTTAGACTTAATAAACTGCGCAAGGCCTCTAACTGTTTTAAAATTTCTGCCAAAATCTATAAACCAAAGTTTAGTAAAGGGCTTGCTATTGATGTGTATGAGTCCATCAGCACTCCATTCTATACTTACCACATCGGGCAGTGAAAAATAAACTAGATTCTTGAAGGTCAATCTATTATCTTCTACTTTCAAGTCGCGATATCTCAAATTTGACTCAATATATTGTTTTATCTCAGCGATATCTGCTGTTCCTTTAACTCTAACCTTTTGATTTGACTTTAAATAGTTCTCATTGGGCGATTTTCCAATTAATTCAAAACTTAAGGCGTGATACAAGCCCAAGAGAAAGGCGATAGCAAATGAAACATATAATCCTACATCCAAACTATTTTGTATAAATGTAAAACCGTACTTCCAGCCTCCTTGTTTAGAGTAAACAAGCACAATGGCGATAGGAGCCACTAAAATGGCAATTCTAAGTATATAGAATACTATCATACTGATTTTGAAAAAGAATAGCTGGAGGTTCATATTATAAAATTTGTGTTAAAATAGCATAAGCAAGAACGGTATCACCAATTTCTAGACTTTTCTTTGCTTTACTTAAAGTTATTTCATGTTTGTCTAGCTTTTCTAACTCTTTTTCAATCTCTTCTGTCGTTGGTATCTCGAGTAGATTGCCAAGTTTCCCCAGATCATTTCCGCTTAAATGAGTAGAGAGTCGTATTTTTTCAGGCAATTGATCAACCCCAATTGCTGTTGTGGTTAAGGGCTTATTTAATTCAAACAATGCATCCCCATTTGCTCTGCAGTACCAATTTCCACCCATTCTCGCTACTAAATCTATTTTTTCTTGATCAACTAGCTGTTTATCGTTAAGCACATTCTCTGAAATATGAATACAAAGCACTTCGCAAATTACCAAGTTTCCAGCTCCTCCATTTTGTCCAAGTTCCTTAACTTCAACAACTTTACACTCAATTTGAATTGGAGATTCCTTCACTCTATATGGTTTAACAAAGTCGGATTTCACGGGAGTAAATCCACCTTTGATAAATTCATCTACCCCTTTGGGATAAGGCGAACTGGTCAGGCTCATTTGTTGAACCATATCATAAGTAACAACATTAATCACCACCTCTGCTACTTCTTTCACATTGTCGTGAGTGTTCTTTGTAGTATTTGTTCTGCCACTACGCGCAGGAGAAAAGACTAGAATTGGTGGATTGGCACTAAAAACGTTGAAGAAACTAAAAGGACTTAAATTTCTATTTCCGTCTTTATCAATTGTGCTTGCAAAACAAATTGGACGAGGACCAATAGATCCAAGCAAATAATGATGCAGTTTGGGTGTCTCTATTTCAGCTGGTAGAATCTTAATCACGCCTTTTCTATTAAGAAATGCTTTTTCTTTCCTCTTTGGATAATAACAAACTTGTTCAACAAAAGATCACTTGCTTTTAATTGATAGTCCATTCCCACTTTCACTCCATTAACAGCAACCGAATTTTCTTTGAGAGCTCTTGAAGCTTCTTTGTTCGACGGTAAAAATGAAGTTTTAGCAGACAGGGCAGAAATCATATCCATTCCCTCAACTTCCTCTACTTTCACTAGCGGTTTGCCACTAAACACGGACAAGAAATCCTTCTCTGACAATTCGCTTAGTTTCTCTATCCAATCAGTGCGGAATAAGTAATCGCTCATTTCAAAAACTTTATTAAAACTATCTTCACCGTGAACCCAAATTGTTAACTGCTTAGCTAATTCTTTTTGGAGCACTCTCAGATGTGGAGCTGCTTTATGCTCTGCTATAATTTCTTCAATTTTATCTTTAGAGAGCAATGTGAAAATTTTAATGTAACGCTCTGCATCCTCATCACTGGTATTTATCCAAAATTGGTAAAACTCATAAGGAGATGTTTTCTCTGGATCTAACCAAACATTGCCACCTTCTGACTTGCCAAATTTGCTGCCATCTGATTTAGTAATAAGTGGCGCAGTAAGGGCAAATCCTTCCCCTTGACCTTTCCTTCTTATCAGTTCAGTGCCAGTAACTATATTTCCCCATTGGTCGCTTCCACCCATTTGGAGTTTAACATTCTTAGTACTCCAAAGGTGATAGAAATCGTAGCCCTGTACCAATTGGTATGAGAATTCAGTAAAGGACATGCCATCTTCTAATCTGTTCTTCACAGAATCCTTGGCCATCATATAATTGACGCTAATATGTTTACCAACTTCTCGAATGAAATCTAAGAAGCCGAAATCGCTAAACCAATCGTAATTATTTACAAGTTCAGCTTTGTTAATGCCTTCAAAATCAAGAAATTGCATTAATTGCTGTTTCTGCCCTTCTATATTACTAGCAATAGTCTTTAAGTCCAAAAGCTGGCGTTCAGCTTTTTTACCAGAAGGATCTCCAACCATACCGGTTGCTCCTCCAACTAGAACATAAGGTTTATGTCCAGCACGCTGTAAGTGAACCAAAAGGATAACAGGAACTAAATTGCCTATGTGCAATGAATCTGCCGTTGGGTCAAACCCAATATAGCCATTAACCATTTCTTTCAATAGAAGCTCTTCAGTGCCAGGTGTGTCCTGATGAAAAAGACCTCTCCATTTCAGTTCTTCAACCAGATTATAATTTGCTGTAAATGCCATTCATTGAAATTTGGGCAAATGTAAGAATTGTGAATCGTTTACGGCTTAAGATTTCAGCTTGAAAAAAGATAAACTATAAATGTATGATCCATACATGAGTATCTGTACTTCTTTCCATCCTAGCTTTTCTGTTGAGGCCATAAGACTTTGATGCAAGTTCTAGCTTAATCTACTAATGGTTAAATTGGGATCGGGGGCAAGCCCCCTCCCCCAAATCCAATATAAGGAAAAATATAATAACCCGCTGATTAAGCTTATTTACGCATACATTATATGCATTAACGAGCTCTTTTCGATTGCCCTATTTGAACAATAAATTTCATTTATTATCTTTACACAGTATGAGGTTAGTTGCAATTATACTGCTGTGCTTATCCTGTATTAGTTCTTGGGCACAGGATAATCGCTTCCGTCTAGAGTTTGCTGTTACTCCTTCTTTTACGTACAGAAATCTCGTTTTAAATGAGGACAATCCTACCACGCAGAGTATTTTTAAATTTCGGACAGAAAATGAGGCTGCAATGATCGTTCTTAACCCAAGCATTCTCATTAATTATTCAATTGGCGGGCAATCCTCAATTAAAACAGGTATACGTTATTTACAGAGAGGACAAAAAACAAAATTTGAAGCTTTGAGTTTTGAGAATCAAATCAACCCCAGCAATGGATTTAGTAATCCAACTCAAGAAGCTTCATCTAGCATTTCAAGAGTAAAGCACCATATAAATTATCTTCAAATACCCTTATTGTATCAAAGGTCCATAGAGTTCAAATCAATCACTATGACCTGCCAGGCTGGTATTGGTTTTGATTATCTTATATCTACAAGCATGATAACTATTGGCCGGGATAGTATTGGGAATAAAGAACGAAGAAAGTATAGTGATAGTTATGGATATAATAAATGGAATATAAACGCAGAACTAGGGATAGGCATTACTATTCCTCTCAATGAAAAATTGCATTTAAACTTGGCACCAAACTTTCGCTATGGGCTGCGTCAACTGATTGAAGCCCCAATAACCGCTTATTTGTGGGATGCTGGAGTTAATCTTGGATTGTCCATCCCTATACCTTAAGTGATCTATAAAAAATAGCCCTCATTAGGCGGGGATCTCTCGGAATTTCCATTGCTAATTGACTATCTTTGGCCACTCATGCCAACAGAGAAGAAACTATTCCTTTTAGACGCTTACGCCTTAATTTTCAGAGCGTATTACGCATTCATAAGAAATCCACGTGTCACGAGTTATGGACTTAACACTAATGCAATCTTTGGTTTTACTACTGCTTTACTCGACATACTAGAGAACCAAAAACCAAGTCATATCGCCGTAGTTTTCGACCATAAATCTGAAAATATCAGAAAGCAGGAGTATGAACTCTATAAAGCAAACAGAGACGAAACCCCTGAAGATATAGTTCGATCTGAACCCTTTATTCGCCAAATAATTGAAGCATTTAATATTCCAATACTGGAAAAAGAGGGGTATGAAGCTGATGACGTGATAGTAACTTTAGCCACGGAGGCAGAAAAACAGGGTTTCATTACATATATGATGACTCCTGATAAGGATTTTGGACAAGCTGTTACTGAACGCACGCTTATGTATAAACCCGCTCGAAATGGGAACAAAGCAGAGGTTTGGGGGCCTAAAGAAGTATGCGATCGTTTTGGTTTAGATAACACTGAGCAAGTAATTGACCTTCTTGGACTTATGGGCGATAAAGTTGACAATATCCCAGGCGTTCCAGGTGTAGGTGAAAAGACTGCAGCTAAATTGCTAAAGGAGTATGGCAGCATGGAGAAACTCTACGAAAACACCCATGAATTAAAAGGCAAGCTGAAAGAGAGAATAGAAGAAAATAAAGAGCAGGCTTTTCTATCGAGAAAATTGGCCACTATTATTACCGATGTGCCTGTAGAGTTCAATGAAAAATCCCTCATTGTTGAGGAACCAAATAAAGATGAACTTCAAAAGCTTTTCACCCAACTTGAGTTTAGGACATTAGGAAAGCGAATACTCGGCGACCCCATGGGTGCTGCCATGGCTGTACAAGGAGATCTCTTTGGAAGCGCGGAACCTGGGCCTACAGTGAGCAATTCAACGCAAGAGCTTGTAGAATTAAAAACCCTTGAAAGCGTAGACCACGATTATATCTTAATAACTACCAAAGAAGAAGCAAACAAACTAGCAACTAAACTTCAGTCCGTTTCAAGTTTTTGTTTCGACACTGAAACTACTAGTTTAAACAAACTGGAAGCTGATATCCTGGGCTTGGCAATATCATATGAAGCACAAAAAGCGTACTACATTGCAATGCCTGATTCATTTGACGAGACAAAAGAGTTCTTACAGATATTCAGCGATGTGTTTAAAAACCAAGAAATTGAGAAGATTGCTCAAAACATCAAATACGATTTGATGGTATTGCTCAGATATGGAATAGAGCTTGATGGCCCGCTGTTTGACACCATGCTGGCACATTACTTAATTGAACCCGATCAAAGGCACAATATGGACGCGCTGGCTGAAAAATACCTTAATTATAAGGCCTTATCCATTGAGACTTTGATAGGTAAAAAAGGTAAAAACCAACTTAATTTCTCTACTGTTCCCTTAGACAAAGCCACCGAATATGCTGGAGAAGATGCAGATATCACATTTCAGTTAAAGCAAATTCTAGAACCTAAGTTAAAAGAATTTGAAGTCTTTGACCTTTACAATCAACTTGAAATTCCTCTAGTTAAAGTGCTAGCTAACATGGAGTTAGAGGGTGTCCGGATTGATGATGGATTTTTAAATGAATACAGCGAGTCATTGGCAGAAGAGGTTGCAGGACTAGAAAAAAGCATACACAAACTTGCTAAATCGGATTTCAATATCGCAAGCCCAAAGCAATTGGGGGAAGTGCTTTTTGATGTACTTAAACTCGATTCAAAGGCAAAGAAAACCAGAACAGGCCAGTATAAAACCGACGAAGAAACACTGAGTAAACTGGCTGCAGAACACGAAATAGTTAGAGATATCCTTGAATATCGACAGCTGCAAAAACTTAAATCTACCTATGTAGATAGCCTTCCAAAATTGATCAATAAATCCACAGGAAGAGTCCATACCAGTTTTGCGCAAGCGGTTGCTGCTACTGGAAGATTGAGCAGTAATAACCCAAACCTGCAAAACATTCCTATACGTACTGATAAAGGTAAAGAAATTCGAAAAGCCTTTATTCCTAGAGATGATGAGCACATTTTACTCGCCGCCGATTATTCTCAAATCGAACTTAGAGTAATTGCTTCAGTAAGTGAAGACAAGGGAATGATGGAAGCGTTTCAAGACAATCTAGATATCCATACTGCAACAGCAGCTAAAGTATTTGGCGTTGAATTGGACAAGGTAGATGCAGAGATGCGAAGACGAGCTAAGACTGTAAACTTTGGAATCATTTATGGTATATCGGCATTTGGTCTAAGCCAAAGAATTGGAATTAGCAGAACAGAAGCCAAAGAAATTATTGATGCTTACTTTGAGCAATTCCCTGGTATAAAGCGCTATATGGATGACACCATCGACTTTTGCAGAAAGAATGGCTATGTAAAAACCCTAATGGGAAGAAGAAGGTATATAGCGGACATCAATTCAAACAATAGAACTGTTGTAGGCTTTGCAGAACGAAATGCCATCAACGCCCCAATTCAAGGGAGTGCAGCCGATATGATTAAAAAGGCTATGATTGAAATTGACACTGTCCTTCACAAAGAATTTCCTAAAACCAAAATGATATTGCAAGTACATGATGAATTATTATTCGATGTACCCAAAAACGAATTAGAGACTGTTCGGCCAGTAATCATTGAACTCATGCAAAATGCTATGCCATTGGCTGTTCCTGTGATTGTAGAAGCCGGACACGGAAGCAACTGGCTGCAAGCACATTAATTTGGCTAATTTTGCGCAATAGATGGCTAAGACGTATTTCGCTTCTGATTTTCACCTAGGCACCCCAGATTATGAGAGCTCATTAGCTCGAGAAAAAAAAGTGGTATCCTGGTTGGAAAGTATTAAAACCGATGCAGAAACCATTTTCTTAGTTGGCGATATCTTCGATTTCTGGTACGAATACAAAACAGTAATTCCAAAATACCACACAAGATTGCTAGCCAAACTTGCAGAATTAACGGATGCTGGAATTAAAATTTACTTCTTCAAAGGGAATCACGATATGTGGACCTTTGATTATCTCAGCAAAGAAATTGGTCTTGAAATCATTGATGAAGAATGGCAAGGGAAAATTGGGTCAAAGAACTTTTATATTCATCACGGAGACGCCTTAGGACCTGGTGATCATTTCTATAAATTCATTCGCAAAGTGTTCAGAAGCAAATGGGCGATTTGGACTTTCCATAGACTTCACCCCAATTTTGGCATGGGGCTTGCACAATTGCTATCTAAACGCAGCAGGCTAAAAAACACCGCCAAAGATTTAGAAGACTTAGCACTTGAAAAGGAATTTCAGTATCAATTCGCTAAAGAACGACAAAAGAGTAATCCAGTCGATTTCTATATTTTTGGACACAGGCACAAACCTAGAGATGTTGAAATTGGAGAAAATTCTCGTTTTATAAATCTCGGAGATTGGGTGAATTATAATACCTATGCTGTATTTAATGGAGATGAACTTGAGCTTAAAACATTTAATATTTAGCCTTTTGATTCTTGGGCACATTGGCGCCCGAGCAGCTGATAGCTTAAAGTTTTCGGATATAGAATCTATTCAGACCTTTTCCATGGACTCTAAAGGGAACTACTACGTAGCAGACCAAGCAAATTCTCTTATAAAGTACAACAATATAGCTAAAGAAATTACGCGAGTTAATACCAAACTATACGGTAGTATATACTCAATAGATTGTACAAATCCCTTTGAAATCTATGTCTATCACAAGGATCAGAACATTTTGGTTTTCTATGACAATATGCTCAACTACAGAGGTGAGCTTAAAATGAACAAGCTCAATTATCGCAATATTGCTTGTGTTGCAAGGTCTTTCGACAATGGTATATGGCTTTTTGATTACGATGCCTTTGAGCTGAAAAAAATAGATAAAGAAGGCAAACTAAGTGTAAGTAGTGGCAACCTCCTCACCTTTGTTGATGTTGAGTTAAACCCATACAGTATAACTGAATATGATAATAAAATCTATCTAGCCGACTCAGTTGCAGGTATATTGGTCTTTGATATTTTTGGAACGTTTATTAAAACCATTCCATTAAAAGGCACAATTGCTATCTGCTTTAACCAGAACACTCTAATAGCTGCTAGCAAGGACAAACTTTACAGCTACCAGTTGAGAACATTGGAGCAATACCAAACAAGCCTCCCCAATTGTTGTCCAACCGCCCTTTACTATAACAACAAAGGCATTTACTACAACTTCAAGAATATAATTTTCAGATATAGCCGCAGCTAAATGATTTGCTGTTCTATTTTTGCGCGAATTTAATTTATTCCATGCTCGAAAAACTTGAAGCCATATACGCCCGTTTTATAGAATTAGAACAATTGCTAAGTAGTCCTGAAGTGGCCTCAGACATGAAGAAATTCAGCAAGTTGAACAAGGAATACAGCGATCTAAAAGAAATTGTAGAAAAATACTTTGAATACAGAGATTTGGTTGGCAACTTAAAGGAAGCTAAAAGCATCCTTGAAAACGAGAAAGATCCCGAGATGAAGGAGATGGCTAAGGAAGAGCTTGAAAGCTTGAGCAAAGCAAAACTCCCCCTAGAGGAAGAAATCAAATTCTTGCTGATTCCCAAAGATCCAGAAGATGATAAAAATGCTGTGGTTGAAATACGTTCTGGAACAGGTGGTGATGAAGCCAGCCTTTTTGCAGGCGATTTATACAAAATGTATGAACGCTTTTGCGCAGATATGGGTTGGACAACAGAAATAGTTGAAGTAATGGAGGGAACAGTTGGAGGATTTAATAAAATATCATTTCAAGTTAATGGACCCGGATCATATGGAACATTGAAATTCGAATCGGGTGTTCACAGGGTGCAGCGAGTGCCAGAAACGGAATCACAAGGCAGAGTTCACACTTCTGCTGCAACGGTTGCAGTGCTTGCTGAAGCAGATGAGGTAGATGTAAAACTCGACATGAAAGATGTGCGCGGAGACACCTATAGATCTTCTGGAGCAGGTGGACAGCACGTAAACAAAACTGAATCTGCTGTGCGATTAACGCATATCCCCACGGGCATAGTAGTTGAATGTCAAGATGGTCGTTCTCAACACAAGAATTTCGACAAAGCTCTTTCGGTGCTCAGAAGCAGATTATATGAAGCTGAATTATTAAAGAAACAGGAAGAAGTTGCTAAAACTAGAAAGACGCTGGTGTCTACCGGAGACAGGTCAGCAAAAATTAGAACCTATAACTTTCCTCAAGGCAGGGTAACTGATCATCGTATCAACCTCACACTCTACAACTTACCGGCAATACTTGGAGGAGATATTAAGGATATAATCGAGCAACTTAAAATTGCTGAGAACACAGAAAAACTCAAAGTTGGCGGCTTAAATTAAGCCGTAATTTCTTTGTTCATATTTTGTGGGCAGAAAAGACTCAGACTAAGACTCACAACTTCGCCCTCCGTCTACTTTTGCCCTTACATATTTACAATGAGATTTCAAGCAATTAAACAGGCACAACGACGCAGTGTTGTTCACGCCAA
>CBDUMX010000071.1:0-10068 GCA_965368435.1 uncultured bacterium | reverse complement strand
GTTCCTTCAAGTTCTTTCGAATTTAATGAAATTTTTCCATTTAATTTATTCACTGTTTCTTTCACGATATATAAACCTAAGCCAGCTCCTTCGCTTGACTTGTGTCCGCGATAGAACATATCAAATACTCTAGATTTACATTTGTCCGCTATCCCAATCCCGTTATCTTCAATTTTGATAATAAAATCAGAGTAGGTTGATTGAATCTTTAAGTTTAGACTTGGATTGTCTTTATTGATATCAGCAAATTTGATTGCATTTGAAACTAAATTGCTGAGAATGCTTTTTAGTCGTTCTATATCAGAGTGTACTTCAACATCTAGATTTATACTCACTGTCTTTTGTATTATTTCTGATTTGTCGTAGTATAAATACTCATTAAAGACCTCATCCACTAGCTTATTAAAATCAATTGGGTCTGCTTGAACAGGCAATCTACTGTTTTTAGTGAAATTGGTTATTTTGTGGATGAATGCATCCATTTTTTCAACGCTTTTCTCTTGTAAATCAAAATAGGTTTTAAGCAAATCCGGATTTGTTTCATTTCTCATAACACTTATGAGTCCAATCAAATTGGTTAGTGGTGCACGCAAATCATGTGCTGTTTTATAAACGAATTGATCCAGCTCTGAATTAATTTTCTCGAGTTCAAGATTCTTATTCTGAAGTGCTTCTTCCTTTTCTATTCTCTCAGTAATATCTTGTGAAGTTCCAAAAATCTTAACAATAATGCCCTCTTCTACTTTTACCTTACCTCTAGTATTTACCCAATATTTCTGATTGTCCAGTCTTATGGGATGTATAAATTGGAAATTGCTTTTGTTTTGAATGGCTTCATTCAATTTCTTATTAAAATCCGCTTGGTATTCAGAATCAACAGCTTCAAATAAAGTACCAACTTCAGTCAAGCTATTTGCATGGATGTTTTTAGTTTTCTTGCCGGCCGACCATTCAAATTGCCCGGTGTTTGGATCAAACTCCCAAGTAAAGAGTTTACCAAGTTTTCTAGCCTCTTGAAGTTCTTCAGCGGTACTATTTATTTGATTCTCTTGTCTAATTAATTCATCAATAGTTTCAGTATGGATAATTATTCCACCAACTTTTCCTTCTTCAGTTTTCCACGGTGAGATATCAGCGTTAAACCA
Source organism: uncultured bacterium (assembly GCA_965368435.1). Classification (GTDB taxonomy): domain Bacteria; phylum Bacteroidota; class Bacteroidia; order NS11-12g; family UBA9320; genus JAHEKB01. The sequence continues at coordinate 8,923 of CBDUMX010000071.1, read as the reverse complement.
GCTTCCGATTTCTTCTGTTATTTGATAGTACTCTCGCCTAATGTATTGAGTTTTACCCTTTAATGCAGCTTCAAACTTTTTTCTCCATCTGACTGGAAGGTTGGGATATAAATCATAATGGTTTAGTCCAATAATATTAGAGCTGTCGAATTGGGAACCTTCAATCCAAGATTTTGAGCAGGCTATATAGTTTAAATTTCGATCCAATATTGCCATGGCCACTGGAGAATCTCTAACGAATGCATTCAACTGGGCATTATTAATTTTTAGTAATTTATAATTATCAAGTTCATGCAGTTTTATAGCTAAGAGAGTGGCAATCCCTTCTAGTAATTTAAGGTGTTTATTGTTGTAAAAATTCCGATCGCTATGTTCGGTATCGATTACCCCGAGTAATTGCTTTTTATAGATTATTGGCACAGCCAATTCACTTTTGCCTTGAAAAGCACCGGCAATATAGCGTTGATCTTCGCTGACATTATTGACCAATACAGCCTGCAAGCTTTCTGCAGCAGCTCCCACTATACCCTGCCCTTCTTCAAGTATTAAGGGGTTGTGAGCTTCGTATTTCAGAATATTGTCCTTGCCAACATAAACTCTTTCTTCCAACTGTTTTGCTTTGCTATTGTAGATGAAGATTGAAATATCTTCTAAGTTTAATATGTCTATACAAAGTTTACCAACTCCATTAAGTATTTTATCTTCATCGGTATTATTAAATATATAAGAAGAAAACCTATTGATGACTTTCTCATACACTTCATCCCCTGTCAATATTTGCTTATAGGCCTGAAATTGCTCTTGTTGCTTCTGTTCGGTGATATCCTTTACTATGGCAATAATGTAATTACTATCACCTTCTTTATAAAATGAACGTGTAATTTGAAACAACTTCTCCAGCTTGTTTTTGGTAATGACTACCGATTCTGAGCTGGCCGACATCTGTGTAGTAAGCACATTTTCTTCTATTCTCCTTTGCTCGTGAGCAATATCACTAATGAAAAGATCAAAATCTGTAAGCTTATTGATATTTTCGCAAGCAACTAAGGATAGAAAGTTGTCATTGGCATGAACATACTCCAGTTGCTCATTCTTTATAAAATAAGCAATACCAGCAGCATCAAGTGCCTTTGTAATCGACGGAAATAGATGTTGAATCTCAGATTCAATTCGAAATTTGTACATGGTCAATAAGTAGTATCCCACGAATATACAATAATTAATGCTGAAAATACAAGATAATTACCGTTTCCTACTCTATTTACCCTCCCTCTTATTTGCAGTTATCGCAGCATTAAGCTTTTATTATCAGCCGTTTAACTACTATTTATTGCTAATTACATCTTTTGGAATAATTCCCATTTTGGAATTTATTCTATCTCCGAGTCGATCTCAATCAACAAAATCACCCGGTATTATGTTCGATTTAATCTTGTACATGATTCCAATAATTCAATACGCATTGCTTATATGGTTTTTATTCATAATGAAATACAAACAACTAAGCACAGCCGAAAGTATTGGCCTTATCAGTAGCATGGGAATACTCTGTGGTGTATATGGTATTAATGCGGCTCATGAACTCGGACACAGAATAAAAGCTTCTGAACAGTTTTTATCTAAAGCCTTATTGCTCACCTCTTTATACCTACATTTTCATATAGAGCACAATAGAGGACATCACAAAAAAGTGGGTACATTGGAAGATCCAGCAACCGCTCGTAAAAACGAAGGATTGTATCGATTTTGGCTGAGATGTATAAGCAGTAGTTACCTTTCTGCATACAAACTTGAGGCAAATCGCCTTAAAGCTAGACAGAATAAGGTGTGGTCCATTCACAATAGCTTCATAAAATATCAATTTATACAACTAGTGTTCTTAATCATCATTTGGGCGATATTTGGACTTAAACCCCTTTTATTCTTCATGGCAAGTGCATTTATAGGGATACTGTTATTGGAGACTATAAATTATGTAGAGCATTACGGATTGAAAAGACAAAGTATTGGAAAAGGAATATATGAACGCGTACTCCCTGTACATAGTTGGAATTCTGATCATGTGTTAGGTCGGTATATGTTGTTTGAACTAACTAGACATTCTGATCACCACAACAACAGCTTGAGAAAATATCCTAAGCTAGAATCTATCCCCAATTCACCCCAACTACCAGCTGGATATCCCGCAATGATGATACTAGCAATGTTTCCGTTTGCCTTTAAAAAAGTAATGAATAAGCGTTTAATCGCTACTAACGGCTGATTCTATTCCTTTTAACTAAAAAAGGAATCATAGAGAACTCGACCCCTTTGCTAGTATCAGCCTCAACAAAATCTACTTTGTACTGCGAACATTTTAACTTGAGCTCCTTGAGGTAACTTTTGACTCTCTCGCTGTACATTTCCTGAACCTCATTTGGCTGAACTCTTACCCTTTCACCAGTTTCTAAATCTTGAAAGCTTACTACTTGCTTGCCGTAATCCAACTCAAGCTCTGATGGAAAATCTAGGGTATTGAATATAATTAGTTCGTGCTTATTGTGTTTCAGGTGTTGTATAGCATCAAATAAAGCCTCGTGATCAGTGTTTGCGGTCAATAAGTCAGTAAATAGAACAATCATGGAACGTTTATGCATCTGATCGGCTACTTGGTGTAAAATCGTGCTAATATCAGTGCCCTTCTGCTCAGATTTATAGTGCAATAAATTGCTAAGCTCACTCATTAAAGCTCTGTAATGCCTTCCCGAAGAGCTGATATTACTGGAATAAACTATTTCATTATCAAAAGTGCTTATCCCCGCTGCATCTCTTTGCTTTTTTAGCAGAGTAATAAAAGTTGCTGCACACCAGGCAGAGTATTGGAGCTTGCTAAGACCTTGTTCCGTTTTTAGCTGCATGGACGAGGAAGAATCAATCAATATTCTACATCTTAGATTGGTTTCTTCTTCATATCGCTTAACAAATAATTTATCCGTTCTACCATACAACCTCCAGTCTAAATGTCGAATGGATTCTCCTGAATTATACTGACGATGCTCCGCAAATTCAACTGAAAAACCGTGAAATGGACTTTTGTGAAAGCCCGTGATAAAGCCCTCAACTGCATGCCTTGCCAATAATTCAAGGTTGCCAGTTTGTAATATGTCTTCTTGATTTATCAAAACAAAAAAGCGGCAGTTGAATAACTGCCGCTCAATTATAAATATTGTTTAGCTCTTAAGCTAATTGAGCTTCCATTTTAGATACGAGTGTAGACTTTGGCACTGCGCCAACTACCTTGTCAACCAATTCTCCATTTTTAAATACTAATAAAGTTGGTATGCTTCTGATACCGTAGTTCATTGGAATATTTGGATTGTGGTCTATATTGAGTTTTCCCACTTTCATTTTGCCTTCATACTCACCAGACAATTCCTCTACTATTGGACCTATCATGCGACAAGGGCCACACCACTCTGCCCAAAAATCTACTAGTACTGGAGTATCACTTTTTAATACTTCTTCCTCAAAATTCGAATCTGAAAATTCTAATGCCATTATTAATTTTTTAGTTGAGCAAATTTAAGGATTAAATCAGCTCGGGCGTATAAACATTATCGATAGATTTATAGAGAAACCTTTGACTTCAATTCTATTCGAAATGTAGTTCCTTTTCCCAACTCAGAATTCTTGACATAAATTTTGCCATTGTGATAGTTTTCAATAATGCGCTTAACAAGTGATAAGCCCAAGCCCCAGCCTCTTCTCTTGGTTGTGAATCCCGGTTTAAAAATAGTGCTGAAGTTTCCTACTGAAATTCCTTTACCGTTGTCTTGCACATCTAAAATGATTTTTGTGCTATGTTCTACCAAACTAAATACTATTTCTCCCTCGCCTTCCATAGCATCAACTGCATTCTTACAAAGATTTTCAATTACCCAAGCAAAAAGCGGCTTATTCACATCAACTTTTATGTTTTCCATTTGCTCAATACCCTCTATTCTTATTTGAACTTTATCGGAAGTCCTTGAATTAATGTAATTAATACTCTCTAAAAGCACTTCGGATAAAGGGAATGACGATAAAACAGGTTCTGAGCCTATTTTAGAAAATCGCTCTGTGATAAGTTCAAGCCTATTGACATCATTCTTTATTTCATCTAAAACCTTTTTACTCACTTTACCCTCACTTTCTGATAGATAGTCGGTCCAAGCTATTAGTGACGATATAGGTGTACCTAATTGATGAGCTGTTTCTTTGCTCATTCCAGCCCAAACTTTATTTTGTTCTGACCTGCGACTATAGCTAAAAGCGAAATAGCTCATGGCTAAGAATAAAGCGATTACAGCAAGTTGGAAGTAAGGATATATTCTCAGTTGATTTAATAGTTCAGAATTCTCATAGTATATAATCAAATTTTTACCTTCAACGTATTCAATCTTAATGGGGTCATTAACCCCCTTCATATGTTCGATTTTACGTTGAAAATATCCAGCTTGGTTAATAAGACTACTATCCAGATTTCTGTGACCAGTTATATTTCCATCATCATCAGTTAGAATTACTGGAATAGTATTGTTTTGCTGGATCAAAGCAAACATAAATGCCGGATCCCCTTCAAAATCAGGCGATATCAATAATCTAGTGGCATTCGCCCAGGTTTCAATCTTTTGTCGCTCTTGAAATTCCAGCTTCTTCACTAAGCTATTGGTATACCACAGTGAGAAAAAACCTATACTGAAAGCAAAAATCAATAGAATGATTTTGAGCAATCGCTTTATTTCATAATTATTTAGATTCAAAATTGCATCCGAATTTAATCATCATAACTTAAATCCTACCAACAAAATTATCTTTGCTCGTATGAAGCTGGAAATTACTCAAGATGAAGAAAGGCTAGAATTTGATTTACAGAACGGCTGCGACATTAGTATTCCTATAAAGCGAGAACAAAGTGTAAGCTCGTTTCAGATTGCCGCAGCAGTTTATAAGAATTATACGGATGGTTCTTTTATAGGCAACAAAAACAAAGGTGGGTCATGCAATCTTGAAACCATCAGCTTCACAGCTCATGGAAATGGCACTCACACTGAAGCAGTGGGTCACATTTCGCTGGAAAAACATTATGTAAACGACTTGATTAAGGATAGCTTTTACTTAGCCAGATTGTTAAGCTTAAGCAGCCTTGAGCAGGATGACAATTTATATCTTGATTTTAGTAAGGTGGATTTCAATGTACTAGATGCGGTTGATGCGCTGGTAATACGGAGCTTGCCAAATACAGTCGACAAAAAACACAAAGATTATTCAGGCCAAATAACAGCATGTATTAGCCCTGCCGATATGAAAAAGATTGTTAATGCTGGCATAAAACATCTGCTAGTAGATCTGCCATCTGTTGACCCTGAGTGGGATGGCGGACTGTTGAGCAGTCATCATATTTTTTGGAATTATCCCGATAAACCACGCATGGACGCCTCCATTACAGAATTTACTTTTGTACCAGATAGCTTGAAAGATGGAGTTTATGCACTTCAACTCAATATATCTAATTTTATTTCCGACGCTGCTCCCAGCAAACCTACTCTATACCCTCTGATTTAAAAGTGAAGGAAAAAATCCTATATTTCTTTTCGTATTTGGCTTCAAAGCTCATCAACTTGTTTGGTAACAGAAATTTTGCGTTCACAAAAATTTTAGTTTTTAAACAGGATGAAATTGGAGATATGGTCACAGCCTTGCATATTTTCAAACACTTGCACAAGGCTTATCCCGATGCGCAAATAGACTTGGTCTGCAAAAATTATAACAGAATATGGTTTAAATATATTGATTACGTTCAGTGTATTGAATCTCAAAAGGGTAAATACGACTTAATTGTAGATTTGAGAGGAGATTTCAAAAGCCTGTTTTACGCAATTCGCACTTGGCCTAAATATCGCTTAGACAGAGGCAGCGTGAGATTTAAAAACAAGTTTAGTGGGGGTCAAAAAAATGAGCTTATTACCAATTTTGAGATCATTAACCCCATTATGCCAAAAGACACTCAGCCATTGAAGAATAGCATTAGTATTTCAGACGGCGAGCGAGTTGGTGTTGAAGCCTGGTTGCAAAAAAATAGTATAAAACAGTTTGTATTACTGCATATTGGGGCAAGAGATCTAACACGCAGATGGCCATTAGAACGCTTTCAGAGTATAATTGATTTGCTTAATTCTAAGGGATACAGCTGCATACTTGTTGGCGGTTCAGATGATAATGAACTAAACCTAAGTTGTTTAGAAGGACTTGGTGACATGAATCACAATATAGCTGGACAATTCAACCTATTAGAATTGGCTGCATTTTGCGAAAAGGCCAAATTGTTTATCGGCAATGAAAGCGGACCCTTACATGTAGCCGCAGCTCAAAATACTCCTATTATAGGATTATACGGACCAGGTGTCAAAGAAGTGTTTTACCCTAAATCAGATAAAAACATTATACATCACTATTTTTTACTGAAAGGACATAAAAACCAAGACTTGACTAATAGTACCATATTTAAAATTAGTGTAGAAGAAGTTCAAGAATCAATCACAGAATTGCTTTTTAATGAAGAATCGTGACATTCTAATAATAATTGGGATTATCTTGGCAAGTGCTGTTGCACACTGGGGACATTTTAATTTATCTCCACGGGGAGTACATGTATGGCGTCAGTGCAATACATTAGCAGTTGCTAAGAACTACTATCAAGAAAGCATGAACATTATGCTTCCAAGGGTAGACCACAGAAAATCAGGAGATGGAATTACCGGTACCGCCTTTCCGCTTTATGAATATGGATTAGCTATAAGTTATAAGCTTTTTGGTTTTCACCATATCAATCATCGCTTACTTCAATTTCTAATCAATTGCCTCGGAGTATTAGGTATCTATTTCATGTGCTTTCATCTCTTTAGATCCAGTCTCGCCTCCTTTTTAGGATCTGTAGCATATGCATTTTCTCCAGAGATCTTTTACCATTCCATAAATGCTATACCAGACATACTGGCTATGACTTCTATTATTTGGAGTTGTTATTTCTACCTGAAGTCGAAAAAGCAAGCTCTCCTACTTGTGTTGAGCATAGCTTTCCTAAGTATTGCTGCTTTGGTCAAACTACAATTCTTATTATTTGGAGTATTCTTTTTTGCAGATTCTATTATCGATAAGAATTATTCTAGGTCAGTTGGTTTAGGAGTATTAGGCTTCTTAAGTGGTGGCCTAGTTGTTAATTGGTATATACATTCAATCTTATTGCGATATCACAGCAATTTGCAAGACTATGGGCTGTTTTTGAATCCTGCAGATAGTTGGTCTAAGGGCTTAGAAATATTAAAGCTCAATATTCTTAGTGATATTCCAGAACAGCTCATAGGCTACGGTATGATAATACCATTAATCTTTGCTATTTACTTGATTATCACTAAATCGACGACTAGATTTAAACTAAAGGCATTTAGTTTATTTATTTTATTTGCTGCTTTTCATATTCAGGAGCTCAAGCAAATGGAGCATCACGCTTATTATATGATGCCTTATGTTTTCATTTCTGCTATACTTATTGCTTATGCTGTAAATGGAGGATTTAAAGCGAAATGGTTGATTGTCTTAGTAGTGATTGCCCAGATTGTTCACAGTTCAAATAAAATACTTCCAAGATATGCTGATGAGAATTCTTATCTACCACCTGAATTCCTAGATCCTGTGGCTTTAGATTCTTTACAATCTGCCTGTGACGATAGCAAAATAAGTGTAGTTGGGCCAGATCCCAGTGGTTGTATTTATTTCTATTTTTTAGATACTAAGGGCTATAATATTGCCGGTATGGACCAGTTGCAATCAAAGGACGATGTTCGAGAAGCAATCGCTAGCAAAAAAGTTAACTGTTTAATAATTAAGGATTTAGAGCCGCATTATTTGGATGACATTGCAACTAACTATCCAAAGATTTCAACTATAGGTAGTTTTACAATTTTGAAGCCTTGATTATTTTAATAATCTTCTGAGAATTTTGCCAACATTGGATTTTGGTAGTTCATCTCTAAACACCACTTCTTTTGGTACTTTGTAGTTAGTTAGCATTTTGTGGCAATGTTCAATAATTTCCTCTGCGGTGAGCGATTCATCTTTCTTAACAATGAAAGCTTTAACTACTTCTGTACTGTGTTCATTAGATTCACCTCTTACTCCAACTTCTAGCACTTTAGGGTGTTCTGAGATAGCTGCTTCCACTTCACCTGGGTAAACATTAAAGCCAGAAACATTTATCATTTCTTTCTTGCGATCAACAACCTTAAAGAAACCATCTGCTTCCATAATTCCTATATCACCAGTAAGGAAATATTCACCGTGGAATGCATTTTTTGTCGCTTCTTCGTTCTTCCAGTATCCTTTAAACACTTGAGGACCTTTAATAGCAATTTCACCTCTTTCTCCTTGCGGAACTTCATTTCCATCATTGTCTAAAATTCTTATATCTGTGCTTGGGACAGGTAGTCCTATGGTTCCCATTCTATGCGTGCCATCTGTGGGGTTGATGGTAGCCGCAGGTGAAGTTTCGGAAAGACCATAAGCTTCTAACAAGGGGGAATCAGTTAGTTCTTGCCATCTTCTAGCAACTGCATCTTGAACAGCCATTCCTCCTCCTAATGACACTTTTAGCTTACTAAAATCTACCTTTTTAAAATCTGGGTAATTGAGCATTCCATTAAATAAAGTGTTCACACCTGTAATCAAGGAAAAAGGATTTTTAATGGACCGCTCGCGGATGATTCACCGCTGTTTTCGACGCGCCCCCCATCGTGATGGCCTGACCATCCTGGAGTTGCTGGTCGCGATATCGATCATCGGTCTGATCGCCGGCCTTTTGTTGCCCGCCATTGGCGCGGCGCGTGAATCGGCGCGGCGGATGCAATGC
>CBDUMX010000070.1:0-10181 GCA_965368435.1 uncultured bacterium | reverse complement strand
TAAGATTGACTAAAAACCTTAAACTAAGAAATATGCATATAGCAGTAGCCGGAAATATTGGTTCTGGTAAAACCACATTAACAGATTTACTCTCCAAACATTACGATTGGGAAGCGAGCTATGAAACAATGGATGATAATCCGTATATCACTGATTTCTACGATGATATGCAAAGATGGTCTTTCAATCTCCAGATCTATTTCTTACACACCAGATTTAGTAGCGTAATCAGAACGCGTTCTAATCCGCGAACAACAATTATGGATAGAACTATTTATGAAGACGCTTACATATTTGCTCCTAACCTCCACGCAATGGGATTAATGAGTACAAGAGACTTCGATACGTATCAAGCGCTGTTTTCCAATATTAAAACACTAATTGATGCGCCTGACCTGCTAATCTATCTCAGAAGCTCAATAGGAAATATTGTTAGCCAAATTCAGAAGAGGGGACGAGAGTATGAAGATTCAATTCGCTTAGACTATCTCAAGCGACTGAATGAGCGGTATGAGGCTTGGATTTCTACCTATAAGGATGGAAAATTATTAATCATTGATGTAGATGATATTGATTTTGAAAATGACCCTGAGCATTTGGGCAACATTATCAGTAAAATAGATGCAGAATTACACGGCTTATTTTAATATCTGCGGCTTCTCAGTTTATCGTACAAATAGTTTTTATACGAAAATCTAAAAGGTAATTCTATTGGATAGTCCAATGAATTGAGAATGGTTATATAGCCGTATTTGCTCACCATTCCAGATTGAACATCCCTCAGCTGGATAAATAGTGTGTCCCCCTTTACTTCCAGATTCTTTAGATTTTCTAAATACAAATCTTGATAGCTGTGTTTTAAGCCTGGTTGCATTATTATCATGCCATTATATGTAATATTATAATGGGTGAATCTCACTTTATGCTTGTTAGAGTCCAGATCAGCCATAAAAATGGAATCTCTAGTCATTTTCCCATCTTTATAATAAACATGTATCCAATAATTCTCCAGAGGTAGAGTGTCAATTTTCAATTTGTAGTAATCGCGAATCTTTTGATTCTCTTCCCTGACGCTTTCCATGCTCAAGGTTTTAAGTCCGTGTATGAATTCATTGATGTGTTCTAAGTCCGACATATCTGGGCTATCAGTGCCAAATGCACATTTATATTGAAACTCACCAAAACCATGATCATCGTATTGATATGTGTCGAATTGCATTTCAAACATCACTTGACTTTCAATAGTGATTTTAGTTTTTTTATAGAAACCGTAGAAGCCTCTGTCCAAATCTATTCTTCCCAGCTCATAAGTTGCATTGTCTGCTTTGCATAAAGAGTCGTACTTAGCTGAATCAGCTTTAAGTTTCTCAAATTTTTCTATGGTTTGTTTAATATGGGTATTCAGTTTAACTGAATCCGGTTCTAAGTCGTGGTCAAAAAACTGTATAGCGAAGTAGGTATTGGGATTGTCCTTCAAATAGAAGCTTTTGTCTGATTTTACAAATTTTGTGCTATCGTATTCAAAATAGGAATTAAAGGAAATATTGATTTTTGAAGTATAATTCTGGGCAGTGCACAGCGGTGAAACAAGATAAAATGCAATACAGGAAAGCAGTTTAACTTTCAGGCTTAGACTTAACTTCATGAAGTCAAATATAAATGATTTATCTCAACAATAGTTTGAGGACAGTTGCAGCGGCTTCTTCACCTTTATGGCCATGTTTTCCTCCAGCTCTTTCTAGTGCTTGTTGTTGAGTGTCAGTGGTAAGTACACCAAAAGCTATTGGCTTATTGTGTTTAATACTGACATTAGTAATTCCATTACTTACGGCATCGCAGATGAAATCGAAATGTTTGGTTTCGCCTTGGATAACACAACCCAAACAAATAATAGCATCGCAACCATCATAAGCCAGTTTATTAGCGGCATAAGTTAATTCATAAGTCCCCGGTACATCCCAAACTATTATTGAATCTTCAGGAATTCCAGAATCTTTAAGTTTTCTTAATGCCCCTTCCTTTAATTTGGAAGTCACTTCAGTATTCCATTGAGCGGTAATTAGCCCAAAGCGCAAATCACTTAAAGATGATGCGTCTATCTTTTCTGTTAGAAAGTGTTGATTTGAATAATCTGCCACCTTATTGCTTGCTGCCGTATTCTAAAGCTTCAATTTTTGCAATATATTTAGTGATGTCATCAGCTGGAAGAGCTTGATAGTAATCACTTTGTATTTGCTTTAAGGCTTTTAAAGCAGCGCTGTAATTTGAGCTAGCCTCATAAGCTAAAGCAGCCTTATACAATGCTCTAGGTGTTGTAACATCATTGGCTCTTTTCTTCGCAGCTTTCATATAACTTTTCGCAGCTTTTTCGTAATCACCTAGCTCTGAGTGACAATCGCCAACAAGTATAATACTCGATGCCGCTAAGAATTGATCTGAGAACGACGCGTCTTTAAGGTAGGAAAGTGCTTCTTCATATTTACCTTTTGTAAGCAACATTCTTCCAGCGTAATACTTAGCCAGGTTCCCAGCTTTAGTCCCACTGTATTGGTCGGCAACATCTATAACACCTAACTCTTGACCATCACCGTATAAGGCTTTGTCTACAGAGTCAGTTCTAAAATATCTTTCAGCCGTAAAAAGCGCAGCATGAGCTTTTTTCTCTTTTCCTGGTTTGTAGTAGTTGCTGTAGTAATAAATACCGGCCGCAATTATGATTATTACAATTGCTGCAATACTTACATTCTTTCTATTGTTATCATAAAAAGCCTTGATACTATCAACGCCTTTTATTTGAGATAATTGATCTTCTGTGCTCATTTTTAAAAGGTCTGCAAAAATATATTATTCTATGATAAATGGATATTCTTCTGCATAAACATCTGTATACAGCTCTGAAGGGTCTGGGAATGGCGAATTCTCTGCGAAATCCACAGCATCATTAACTTCCTTCTCAATCTCTTCTTCTAAGACTTCAATTTCTTTATTAGTCAGCCACTTATTATCTAAAATTTGTTTTCTAACTACTTCAATTGGATCAACCTTTTTGTAGTCTTCAACTTCTTTTTTTGTTCTGTATTTAGCTGGGTCCGACATAGAATGACCTTTATATCTGTAAGTCTTTAATTCTATAAATGCAGGTCCTTTACCTTTTCTGGCAGCATTCGCTGTGCGCTCCAATGATTCGTGCACTGCTTCACAACTCATTCCATCTACTTGTTCTGAGGGCATTTCATAAGAACATGCCATTTTGTAGATATCAGTAACATTGGTTGTTCTTTGAACAGAAGTACCCATTGCGTAGTTGTTGTTTTCACATATAAAGATAACAGGCAATTTCCAAAGCATTGCCATATTAAAGGTTTCGTGCAAAGCGCCTTGTCTCACTGCTCCATCGCCCATAAAGCAAAAGCATACATTGTCTGTGCCTTTGTATTGCTCAGCTAAAGCGATACCTGCACCAAGTGGAATCTGACCGCCAACAATACCGTGACCTCCAAAGAAATTATGTTCTTTAGAAAACATATGCATACTACCGCCTTTTCCTTTGCTGCATCCAGTAGTTCTCCCAAATAATTCAGCCATCACTGCGCCGGCATCTATTCCCATTGCCAAGGCATGACCGTGATCTCTGTAGGCTGTGATAGATTTATCGCCTTTTTTCATGGCAGAATACATGCCTGCTGTAACTGCTTCCTGTCCAATATATAAATGACAAAACCCTCTGATTTTGTTTTGACCATACATTTGAGCAGACTTTTCTTCAAATCTTCGCGTTAGGTACATCAATTTAAACCAATCAATGTATCTTTCTTTGTTGTGTTTAGATTTTGCCATTTTATTATAAGCGGCAAAAATAATACTTTTAAGCCCTCAAAAAACCATTGAAACTTAAACATTTAAAACTCTATTTTTTTAAGAATCACAGCAATTTCGAATTGACCACGAATGCAGATGTTGTAGGTATTTATGGTTTAAATGGAGCAGGAAAAACTAATGTTTTGGACGCTATTCATACCCTATGTCTAGCAAAATCTTATTTCAGTGCTACGGACATACAATGCATTAATAATGATGAGGAAATGTCTAGTGTCTATGGAGTTTTTAGCGTTCCTCAAGATCATGAGGTGAGAATCAAACTTCAGCGATCTAAACGGAAAATAATAGAGCGCAACGACAAGAAAATTGGCAAAATCGTAGACTATCTGGGAAATTATTTTGCCGTAGTCATTGCCCCGGGAGACATTTCATTAATTTATGGTGGTAATGCGGATAGGCGGAGGTTTATAGATCAGATAATCAGTCAAGTAGACCGAGAGTACCTCCAAAGTCTCTTGCGATATAATAAACTGATTGACCAACGCAATAGAGTGCTGAAAAATGAAATGGTTGACAAGCTAGTCTTGGAAAGTTTAGATCAACAAATTACACCATTGATAGCCACGCTGTATAATCGCAGAAGCCAATTTCTAAAAGAGTTTATACCACTATTTAGCAAGTTTTATCATTTGATATCTAAAGAATCTGAGCAAGTAGATATTCAGTATATTAGTCAATTTGAAAATCAGAAGTATTCAGAACTTATTGAACAAAATTTCCCCAAAGACAAAGTATTAAAACGCAGTACAGTTGGTATACACAAAGATGAAATCGAAATAAGTTTAAATGAGCTACAGCTCAGGAAGTACGGCTCACAGGGCCAAATTAAATCCTGTTTAATAGCAATGAAATTAGCCGAGTATCAATATTACCAGGAGAAGAAAGATGTCTTACCATTGCTTTTATTAGATGATATTTTTGAAAAAATTGATGATGAGCGTGCCCAAGCGCTTACAGACATCATTAAAAATGGTACCTTTGGCCAACTCTTTATCAGCGATACACAAGAAGCTAGATTGCAGCGTTTTTGTGATGCGATAAACAGTAATAATCAATTAATTGGAGTATAAATTGAGCGACGATCAAAACTTTAAGGAACTAGTTAAAGGACTATTTAATTCGTATCATCTCGGCGATAAATACGATGAGATAGGGATTTTGAATAGCTGGGAGTCTATAGTGGGCAAACAAATTGCTCAAAAAACCACCAAATTGCATATTAATAAAGGTATGCTTTATATCACTATATCTTCAGCTCCTTTAAAGAATGAACTAAAGTATTACAAAGAAGTACTTATACAGAAAGTAAACACCTTTGCAGGCAAAGAATTAATTAAAGATATAACCATATACTAGAATGATACACAAAATTGCGCCATCAGTGCTCTCAGCTGATTTTGGAAATTTAGAACGAGATATTCATATGATTAATGAAAGTGAAGCTGATTGGTTTCACATCGATGTTATGGATGGAGTTTTTGTACCAAATATCTCATTCGGTTTTCCGGTTTTAAAGCAAATTAAAAAACACGCTCAAAAGCCTCTAGATGTTCATTTGATGATAGTTGAACCTGATAGGTATATCAATCAATTTGTTGATGCTGGAGCCGAAGTACTCACCGTACACTATGAAGCCTGTACCCACTTGCACAGAACCCTGTCGGCTATAAGAGAAGCCGGAGCCATGGCTGGAGTTGCTATAAACCCACATACTTCAACTCACCTTCTAAACGATGTATTTGAACAAATTGACTTGATTACCGTAATGAGCGTAAACCCAGGTTTTGGCGGACAAAAATTCATTGAAAACACTTATGAAAAACTGGTGCAATTAAAGAATATATCTGAGCGTAAAAATCATTACCCATTTCTGGAGGTCGACGGTGGTGTAAACCTTGAAAACTATAAAAAACTACTTGAGTGCGGCGCCAATGTATTAGTTGCAGGTAATACCGTATTTTCTTCAGACAATCCCAAAGAAACCATTTTAGCACTGAAACAATACTAAGTTTGGCCTTGCGTTAATACCTTTTTGAAGTTAACACTTACATATATTTTACTGCTACTAAGTCTATCTTCTTTTGCGCAGAATAGTGCCATTCTTAAAGGTAGAATTTACGATAAAGAAATGCATCCTCTAGCAGGGGCATATGTGGTTGATGAAAACTCTGGAAAGTCAGTCTCCTCCAATGATTATGGCTACTACTACCTTGAAGTTCCACAAGACACCATGCTTAAGATTTATGTAAACTATTTGGGCGTTGAAAAACGCAGCACCATAGCTCCATTAAAAGGAGGAACTGAATACAGAATTGATTTTATTCTAAACCACGTTTTTTCCATTGAAGAAATCACAGTAGTGTCAGAACCAAGTAGAGATTTACCTTCGGTAATTGAAATTAAGCCGCGGACTATAGAGGGGTTTCCTGTAGTAACTGGATTTGAAAATACATTAAAGAGCATTGGACTCGGAATTAGTAGTTCTGGAGGAGAATTGTCATCTGGCTACAATGTTAGAGGCGGAAATTTTGATGAAAATTTAGTTTATGTAAATGATGTTGAAGTTTATCGTCCTTTTCTTGCACGCAGTGGCCAGCAGGAAGGATTGAGCATTGTGAACTTAGATCTGATAGAACGCATTAAGTTCTCCGCTGGTGGCTTTGAAGCGCGATATGGCGACAAATTATCATCGGTCCTAGATATACAATACCGAAAACCAGATTCTGCAAGAGCAACAGTACATATGAGCTTGCTAGGTGTGAATTTCCACTTTGAAGGATCTGGAGTTAAGTCTAGATTTTCGTATTTGGTGGGAGCCAGATATAGAAGCAATCAGTACCTGCTCGGAAGCTTAGATGTTCAAGGGGATTATAAACCGAGATTCTACGATGTACAATCACTATTGAGTTATAGATTAACTTCTGATTTCACCATTGATTGGCTTTCAACCGTTTCCCAGAATAGATACCTTGTTGTACCTCAGTCGCGCACAACTAATTTCGGTAATGTAAATAATGCATTTAGCTTGTTTATCGCTTTTGGCGGACAAGAACTCATGCAGTATACCACACTCTTAAATGCGGTGACTTTTGATTATAAATTGGACGATTCAACGGAGTTAAAATTGATAACATCGGCATATACTACAACCGAAAGAGAACATTTCACTGTTGAAGGGGCCTACAGATTAGATGAGTTAGAAACTAATCTAGGGGCTGAGAACTTTGCTGAAGTCAGAAGAAATTTAGGGAACGGATATTTTATTGATAATGCCAGAAACGATCTAGAAGCCAGGGTTTTTAGTATAGCTCATAAAGGCAGAAAAATTACAGATTACGGTTTGTTGAGATGGGGTGTTTCTTATAAGTACGAGCGTATAGATGATGCATTAAAAGAGTGGAGATACAACGATAGCTCCGGATATAATATTTCTACTATTGCCGGTGCATCTTCTAAAGATGAAATAATCTTGGATGAGTATGTTAAAGCTGATATAGCCCTGCGATCTTCTAGAGTTAGCGCTTATGTCCAACACAATTACGAAATTGATAAAAGTAGAGATTTGAAAATTGTATATGGTCTGAGAACTAACTACTGGTCTTACAATAAAGAGAATGTTGTTAGTCCAAGAGTTCAGCTCTCTTTTAAGCCCAATAAACGATCAAATGATAGCCTGCAATTCAGCTTGAATAATTTGGACGAGTACGACAGCTTAGCTAAATTGGATTGGTTAGTAAAATTCGCAATAGGTTATTACTACCAGCCACCTTTTTATAGAGAATTGAGGAATCTACAAGGGGAAATAAATCCTGAATTGCGAGCACAAAAATCTATTCATATAGTGCTAGGTGGTGACCTGAATTTTGAAGCATGGGGTCGGCCTTTTAAGTTTATTTCCGAAGTTTATTATAAGCATCTCGACAGAATGGTGCCATATGTAATAGATAATGTAAGAATTAGATATTTGGCTGAAAATAGTTCTCAAGGATATGCCACGGGCTTCGATGCTAGAGTAAATGGAGAATTCATTACTGGGGTTGAGTCTTGGTTTAACTTTTCATACTTGAATACCAAAGAGAGAATTTACTATACCAACGAAAGTGGGGAAGAGGTATTAAGTGATTGGTTGAGAAGACCAACGGATCAGAGAGTTAATTTTTCCATATTGTTTCAGGACGAGTTGCCAAATAATCCAAGCTATAAAATGAATTTAAATTTAGTGTATGGGTCAAAATTGCCTTTTTATTTTGATGGAGGAAGAAGGTATAAAGAGGGTTTTAATATTCCTGCATACCGAAGAGTAGATATTGGCTTCTCAAAGGTGCTAATCGATGGGAATAAGGGATATAAGCCTAGCTGGTTGAAATCTGCAGAGTCACTATGGCTGAGCTTAGAAGTGTTTAACCTTTTGCAGGTGAATAATACCATTTCGTATACACTGATCAAAGACTATGCAAATAACATCTATGGAGTTCCAAATTACTTGACGGGCAGAAGATTAAATCTGCGATTTATCTTAAAATTTTAATTCTTCTTTTGGTAGGTGCTAATGTGACGTTCTTTCTTGGCGTCGTAAATATCAGCTATAGTTACAAGTATTCCAGTTTCTTCAACATCGCCAAAGTCTGGATTTGCCGCTGTTCCAAATGCTTTCATAGTAGGAGAGAGCTGCATATAGTTGTTAATTAGAGGAGGAATGCTTTCGTTTCTTTCCTTGCAGAATTTTTGTAGCACCTTCATAGCTTCTTTAAAATCTAAATCTTTGATTTCTGCTTTAAAACTATCAATATTACTCAGTTCAAGAAGCGGATGCTTAGGGTAAACTAAAGCGTCTTTGTCTTTAAAGAAGTGATTCATGAGATGTAAAACCGCATCTCTAGCTTCCGCATTATAGGATGTATACATGGTGACTTTCCCAAAGAAGTGTTTGATATGCGGGTTGTCAATAGCAATGGCTCCAAGTCCATCCCAAAGGTTATCCAAAGTAAAAATACCTTTACGTGCGTTGACTGAGGGTTGATATTCCGGCTGAATCCAAGATCTGCCTAGCTCAATAGTTTGCGGCAAATACTCGCTGCGAAATTTATCTGAGAAATTGAAATAATGAGCTGTAGACAATTCAATAGGGTCAGTATTTAAAACCGTAGAGCAGTCTATATATCTGTACCCACCAACTATTTCCTGATTTTCTTTATCCCATAATATCAGTTGCTGATAGCAATTCTCTGATAAATCAAATTCATCTAAATCAAGTTCCATTCCGGTACCCCCACCAGCACTAGCAAAAGTCAATTCTCTTAGTCGGCCTATTTCTCGGAGGACATTTGGACTATTATGGACGTTAACACTGTAAATTTCATTGTCGCCTTTGTTAGCAAACCTGAGAAATACCGAGTCGTTAAGCTCCTTAGCCAAAAGTTCTTTAGAAACTGCTGGTATGATATATCCTAAATCCTTCTGCATAGATTATCGTAGTTCGTATGTTTTAGCTCTTACCCAAGCCGCCCACTCTTGGTCGTTTTTCGACTGATCAAATGTACTAGCGGGTATAGGTTTTCCAAAGGTAATATTTATTGTTTTCCCGTGTTGCTTATAGAGTTCATCAGCCAGATACAACATGTCAATGTTGAGTTTAATTTTTAATGCTGAACGTATGGCAGCGAGTCTATAAAAGAAATTGCTGAGTTTTCCATCTATATATACGGGTATAACATCCTTATTGTTTTTTTTAGCTCTGGTAATAAATGTTTTCTTCCACTCTAAGTCTTGCACCATTCCATCAATTTTTCTACTTACCATGCCTGCAGGAAAGACGAATATGGCTTGTTCCGACGCAAACAATTCTTGCACTTCTTGCAATGAGCTCAATGAATTGCCGCCAAATTTATTCACTCCTATAAATAGGCCTTTTAGGTTTTTGAGATTCATTAATAAATCATTGACCAAGAATTTTATATCCGATCGGTAGTCTGCTAGCGCATCAACTATAGCAATTGCGTCCATTCCGCCCAATGGGTGGTTAGCCGCAAAAATAGCTCCACCTGTTTTGGGTACGTTTTCCAGTCCATTAACCTTTAGCGTAATATCCCAGCGCTTTATGATATCTCTACAGAAGTCATAACCGTAGATATTCTCATTTTCCTTAAGCAATTGGTTGATTTCCTCCTGATGGAGGGTCTTTTTGAGATAACGAATAATGAACTTTGGAAGTCGCTTAGCCCACTTTTCACTTTTTGAAGCGATAATACGCTCAATGTCAATGAATTTATCTTCCATCCCTCAGTTCAAAGTTATAAAAGCAA
>CBDUMX010000069.1:0-10359 GCA_965368435.1 uncultured bacterium | reverse complement strand
ACAGGATATTTATCGTATGCATAGTGGTCTTGGCTTAACACAGCCATTCGCTTATCCTTGTCGATAGAAACATGGCCAGTAGTAGACTCCACTTCACCTGTTAAAATTTTTAAGAATGTCGACTTACCAGCTCCATTCGCTCCTATAACTCCATAGCAGTTACCGGTGTTGAATTTAATATTTACTTCATCGAATAGAACACGTTTACCAAAACGCAAAGAAAGATCGCTTACTGTTATCATTTTATTGGGGCTGCAATATTAGCAATTAATGAAGAATGAATAATACAGAATTGGCATTATTGCTAGAAAAATTCTGATTTTGGTCTTTCAATCTCTGGTTTACGCTACGAAAGCTCAAAAAAGAAGGATTATACGTTCTACTCTAGCGCAGATAAAGATAAGTGTAGCGGTGATTGGGAATTGCTTGACTGCAGTGCAAATTGAGAGTATATTGGCAACGGGGAGGGGGGCTTGCCCCCGACCCTCACATCCCGTAGTTTTATTATACAATTAACTATCAAATTGCACCCGTTTTAACCATCAGGGCTGTAATCTTTTGTGTATCCAATTTCCCGATTCTAATGTATATAATATCCTGTCGTGAAGCCTGCTTGGTCTCCCTTGCCAAAACTCTATTTGATATGGCTTCACCTTAAATCCACCCCAATGTTCTGGCTTTGGAACCTCCTGCCCCTCAAACTTTTGGGTGTACAGCTTTAATTTCTCTTCTAATTCATCTCGGCTATCAATTTCTTCACTCTGACTTGAAACCCAAGCACCTATCTTGCTTTCTCGTGGACGACTATTAAAGTACTCCTCGGAGGCTTCTTTGCTTATTTTAGTAGCATTACCTCGTACAATTATTTGTCGCTCTTGTTGCAGCCACAAAAACAGTAAGGAACAGGCAGGATTTGAAATAAGTTGTTGGCCCTTATGACTTCTGTAGTTTGTGAAAAATATAAAATGGTCTTTTTCAACACCTTTGAGTAATACCGTTCTGCTATCAACACCAGTAGAACTAATACTACTCAATATCATTGCATTTGGTTCCGCAATTTGTTCATCCATTGCTTGTTTAAACCACTTGTCAAATTGTGTGAATGGATCTTCAGCTAGAAATTCTTCCAGAAGCTGGTTTTTTCGGTACTCCTGACGCAAATCTTTCATTGCTTCAAAGGAAAACTATTTTGTTCTATAATTTTAGTGTTGCACCGTAATTCGCCTATGATATATAGTCTGATCATTGTGAATTTTCAGTAGATAAACCCCATCGTTCAATTCACTTAAATCAATTAAGCTCGGCTCATTATTCGATAAATTGAGTTGTAATTTCTTTACTAATTTCCCTTGCACATCTATTACTTCAACATGCAGATTCTCGTTTAACGTTTCTCGACTTGATTCAATGTAAACAAGGCCAGCAGTTGGATTTGGATATAGTACCACATCATTTTCATTTGGCTCCTCTTCAATTCCCAGCCCCCAGGATGTGAAAACATACTGAGTACTTTGACAGCTACAGCCTTCATCTGAGCTCACAACTAAACTCACCTCATATTGTTTATCCGGATAGGTAAATAAATGAGCTGGTATTATCTCATTTGAACTTCCATCACCTTCAAATAACCATGTATATGAAGGATAACCTACTTCCTCAGGAACAAAAGTGAATAACTGTCGGTCGAAATCCGATTGGCTATAGGTAAAAAAACAGTTCGGGATAGCTCCTATTTGAACAGCTTTGGATACTTGAGTAAAGCAACCATTTTTGGAACTAGCTTTTAATGTAACATTATAAACTGTTGTTTCCGATACATTGTAAATATGTCTTGGCGAATACAAATCAGATGTATCACCATCACCAAAAGACCATTTGAAATTAATTGAACCAAAGGTATTTGTAGTTCTATTTGTGAATGGAATTTCTTCATCTGAACATCCTCCACCAACATCAAATGCTGCTAAAGGCTGTGATTCAACGCTTAAAGTACGACTAATTTCATTCACACAACCATTGGCACTATGCGCTCTAAGCTTGACAGTATAGGAAGTTCTATCGGTGTACTGATGGCTTGGATTCAACAAAATTGAGCTATCACCATCACCAAAATACCAAATATATTGAGTGATCATAGAATCGGGGGTTGTACTTAAATTGGTGAATTGGGTTGGTGTTTTGTCGCAAGCTTGATCATACTCAAAGTCTGCAACTGGCGATTCGTCTATTTCGATCATATTAGTTACAGTATCAGCACATCCAAATTGACTGGCCGTAATTAATGTAACCCAAGCTTGAGCCTGTGTATTGAATGTATGAGAGACTATTGGACCAGTAGCTTTCGGACTGCCGTCATTGAATAACCATACTGAGCCCAAGGACTCATTGCCGGCTATGATGCTTGTATTTTTAAACTCAATAGGTTTGAATTGACATGAGCCTACAGTTGTAAATGCCGCATTCGGACTTGCAAACTGATATACATTATACGATTTTTGGGCAGTACAGCCCATTGAAGTTCCAACAAGTTTAACTGTATATTCACCAGCAGCAGCATATAAATGGCTGGGGTTTGTTGCCGTTGAGCCTGAATCATCGCCAAAATCCCATATATAGTCAATACTACCCGATGAAATTGAAGATTGATTGTTGAACACTATAGCCTTTCCTTCACAAGCATCTTTTCTACTAAAATCTATTTGCGGAATTTCATATACTTCTACCCTTTTGATCGTATCATCAACAACCATTTGATCCGATGTGACAATCAGCCTCACATCATATGAACCATGGTTGTCATACACTATTATTGGGCTTGCTAAATCTGAACTATCACCGTTTCCAAAATACCATTTATAGCTAAGTGTGCCCTTGTTAAGCGTAGATTGGTTTTGAAAAATTGTGTTTTCACCTCGACATACATTATTAAAATTAAAGTTGGCAGTAGGTGTTGGCGCAACATAGATATATCGGCGAATAATAGAATCACAAGAAGTGATATTGCTTATCACCCTTAAACTTATAAGGATAGTTGAATCCTCCCAACCGGCACTAGGAGTATAAATTATTTTTAAACCAGGCGAGCTTAAATTTGGTAATATAGTATCTGATGCGGGAATTGCCGTACCGTTAACGGTTTCCACTTTTAAATCACTGATAGTCCAATCTATAATGTAATTAGACCATTTATATGCAGTTGGCGGTTTTAAATCATAGCTTATAGTATCACCTTCCGACACTATATCTGGCTCTGAATCATTACCAGTATTATACTGTCCTATAAAAGGTAAAGACTCAACCAATTCCGCACCAGTTGGTCTTGGAAGTATGCTCGCTTCAACAGCAGTTCGTTCTGAGCTACATAGAGCTTTATAGGCTATTTTACCATTCCAAGAATAGCCGTTTATAAAAGCGCCGAATAAAAGATTGTTAATAGTATTTGATTCGACTATAAGATCCGCGGTAGTGTCTTTAATGGCAAGTTGCTTAAAGGTCGGACTAGCAGAGCCCTGAACGCTGATATACAGTGCAATTTGCTCACCTTTATACATATGGATATCATCAATATCCACAGAGATATACTTGCCCCAGCCTTGAGTACTCAAAGTATCATTGCAAACTACCTCCCAGGCACTTGCAGTTCTTTCAGAACCCTGATAACTACCTTTTTTGGCATAAATTGTAACTATAGTAGAACTAGACGAATAAGCGCATAATTGAAAAATGCTGTCTAGAATTAAGTCGGTATTGGCTTTGACATTTAAATAGCTGCCACCAGTTGGATTGCCATTGTACCGCCAAGGCCCCTGATAACTTGACCATGAATTCTTATTTACGCTAGCACTTGCCACAAAATAGGTTGAATTAGATGAAATAACAGCTGTAGTATATGAAACACCTGTATCTAATAAATCACCAGAAACTACATCCGCAAACCACAGATTTAAATTCGGAGAAGCGTAAGAAGAACTTAAGTTTACAACTCCAGTACCGCATCTTTCTCCATTTACAGCTATTGGTTTATTAGCTTTCGCTAGGATATTTACAGACAGATTCAAACTGTCATTGGAAAAGATTGAATCATTCACTAATGTGCTGTGGGCTTTGATATTTAGAACACCTCCATTGGATGTATTAATATTTGGAAAATCTATATTGAGTTGAGCATCTTTTGCCAGGAAAGCAATGGTATCCTTAAAAGTTGATGTATTAGCTCCTGATAAGTTTACTGTAATTTCAGCATTGTAAATGTCGGCCAAACCTACATTCTGCACCGCAATTTTTAAAGCTTGGTCCATTTTAGCACAAGCATTGTGCATTGGAGCCAATACACTGATAAGTGCTAAATCAAAAGAATCGCGCTCATAAAGCCTAAGATTATCAAAGACTCCATAACCCTGATTGATAGCAGAGCTAGTATTGAGCCAACGCAACCTCAACTGAAAGCTGTCATTGTTTAGATAGCTGGCCAGGTCTATTTCTTCACTAATAACAGTATTTGTAATAATACTGGAACTCCAAACATTAGTCCACACTGAACCATTAGTGCTTACATCTACATTTAGACTTGCGTTAGCAAAGCTTACTAAGAAATAATCAAAGCTTAGGTATAAGTTATTGTAACCATCAGTATTTATTCTGGGAGATTCCAGTGCAACTTCTTCGCCTAGAGCATTTCCATTTGTTCCAATTGACGATCCACCTGAATACGCATCAAACAAAGCATAAGGTGCAGATAGAGGAGGTGGAAATATGTAGAAACTGTCCTGAAAATTGAAACTGTCTAAACTGCTTGAGCCACTAATGATATTTAAGCTCCAATTTGGTGGAGGCGTTTTGCTTTGGGTTTGGGTGAAATCTTCAGTAAAAATTAAATTTTGAGCAAAGGAATTTACAGCGATGAAAGTGACTAGAAATGCACTGAAAAACCGTATGAAATATCGCGATGCCACGTATAACAATTATAATGAAAACATCGCTGATTTCCTAACGTCCAAAAGGCATACGACCCATTGGCATTCTGCCTTTTCCCTTGTTCATAGTCTTCATCATTTTACGCATATCTGCGAATTGTTTGACTAATTTGTTGACTTCAGCAGTGCTCGTTCCACTGCCATTTGCAATTCTGGCTTTTCTGCTGCCATTTAATATATCTGGATTTTGACGCTCCTCTGACGTCATTGACTGAATTATTGCTTCAATGCCTTTGAAACTGTCATCGTCGATATCAATGTCTTTTATTGCCTTGCCCACACCAGGAATCATGGCCATCAAATCTTTGATGTTACCCATCTTTTTGATTTGATTCAATTGCTTTAAGAAATCATCGAAATCGAACTGATTCTTGCGCATTTTCTTTTGCAGTCTTGCTGCTTCCTCTTGATCGAAGTTTTCCTGAGCTTTTTCAACAAAAGAAACGATGTCGCCCATGCCCAGTATTCTACTTGCCATACGGTCTGGATGGAAAACATCAAGTGCATCCATTTTCTCTCCGGTACTAACAAACTTTATAGGCTTATTTACTACCGTTTTAATGGATAAAGCCGCTCCACCTCGCGTATCACCATCAAGTTTTGTAAGGACTACGCCGCTGAAATCCAGTCGATCATTGAAGGCCTTAGCAGTATTCACCGCATCCTGACCAGTCATTGAGTCTACTACAAACAGTATCTCTTGTGGATTGAGTGCTTTTTTGAGGTTGGTGATTTCATTCATCATAGCCTCATCAACACTTAAACGACCAGCGGTATCAACAATTACTACATTGTTTTGGTTGATTTTGGCTTGCTGTATAGCTTTATTAGCAATTGCAATTGGGTCTTTAACCTCCTCATCTGAGTAAACAGGTACTCCAACCTGTTCTCCTAAAACCTTGATCTGATTTATAGCTGCTGGTCTGTATACATCACATGCAACTAGTAGTGGATTGCGCCCTTTGGATTTTAAATGATTCGCTAGCTTCCCGCTAAATGTAGTCTTACCCGACCCTTGTAAACCCGCTATAAGTATGATGGCAGGGCTTCCAGAAATGTTAATGCTTTCAGATTTACCTCCTAGTAGTTCTTTCAATTGGTCATTGACAATTTTGGTCATTAACTGACCTGGCGAAACGCTTGTCAATACATTTTGACCCAAAGCTTCATCTTTTATTTTAGATGTAAAATCTTTGGCAATTTTATAACTAACATCTGCATCAACTAAGGCTCTTCTAATTTCCTTAACCGTATCCGCTATATTTAATTCGGTTATGGTTGCATGCCCTTTCAGGGATTGAAAGGCTTTGTCTAATCGCGATGATAAATTTTCGAACATGGGGTCGCAAATTAAATTAAAATTTACGCCACTTCCATCCGATTTGGGGATTTCTAGTTGATTTTATCGAACTAAGGTTACAGTACCGTCGAAATTGTACTGATTTCCATCAACACCCTCGCATCTCAAGCGATAAATATAAACATCTTGCTGGCAGAGTTCTCCCTTATAATATCCATCCCATCCCTCTCTAATATCAAAGGTTTCAAATACCTTTTCACCCCAGCGATTATAGACGGCAAAAAGGTAATTCTCCACTCCAGTAACGGTGCCATCAACTACAAATGTTGTGATGGGCCTAAAGACTTCATTATGACCATCAGCATTAGGGCTAAATGCATTAGGGATATGGACTATGGGGTCACCATTTACACAAACTATATTGGAGTAGCTGGTGTCGCTAATATCATTAAGGCCGTAAACTCTATAGCAATACTGACCAAAAACTTCTGCATGCCAAGATGCATCTAAATAAGTATTGGTATTCGAATTCAAAGTGGAAAGTATACTGATATTACCATTGTTTAAAAGCTCTAAGTCATAATACTCAACGCCATTTTCCCAATTTCGGTAGAAGGTCCAATTTAAATGTGATCCTATGTCGTAATACCCTTTTAAAAGTATGGATTTACCTTCTCTATCAGCTTCATTTATTTCACCGCAGATATCAACTTCGCGAAGTTTATAGATATATGAATATTCTGATGTATTTACATCATTATCGATGTAAAAGGTGTCTACTAGTTCAAAACGCTCTAGAAAATTCGACTCATCGGTTTCGTATTTATCTAGTAGATAATAGTTCCACCTTTTATGTGCAGACTTATTCCATTTAATAGTCAATTCATTCCTATCGCTCACACTTACATTTTTAATTGAACTTAAAAGTGGATTATCAGCATATAAGGGTGTTTGATTAACACTAAAACTATTTGAATAATAGGCTTGATTTGGATGAACAGCCTGTACGTAATATTCATAGTTCAAAAGACATAAATTAGTGTCTCTATACTCATTGAATGATCCGTCTATTTCAGCTAACTGTGAATATTCGGACTCGTTTTCAGATTTTCTATAAATTCTGTATTTATCAACGCTTGGCCATCCTTGATAATGCGTCCAGTTCAATAGATTCTCAAAAGGCACTATACTTTGAATATCGAGATAAATATAACAATGTTCTACTGCACTAAAACCTTCTAAATCACAAATGTCATTTACGGATAGAGAATAGCATTCTGAGGCAGCCGGTTTTGCACTAAAATAGTCGAAATGGACTGTATCTGTGCTGTTATATGCATTGAATAACTTACCAGCAGAATTATTAATTTCATATTCTTTGAAGCGTACATAGTCTGTAGACTCGTGCACTATTCTCAACTCGTAATTATTGTCGAAACTCACATACAATAGTTGAGGAGTATCAATATCGGCTTCGGTTAGGATAACTATATCCTGAATAAAACTGTCAATGCAATTGTTTGCAAGCTTCACTGCTAGTATTATTTGTTTAGCACCGCCTTGGAGATAAGTAAATGTCTTGTTTTCAATTCCACTAGCTGTATTTCCCGGGCTGCCGCTTTCACCAAAGTCCCAATTCAATTCCATAGCTGTGGTATCCGTATTCTCATCTAATTCAATATTTACTGAGAAATCCACTTCCTTGAGCAGGCAAAGCGTATCGTGTATGTTTAATGCAATTTCCGGGAAACCCGAAACAAAAACATCCTTACTGCTAGTATCCGAGCAGTAGTGTAAGTTAGTGGTAATCAACTCAATATTGTTATAGCCTGATTCAAACAGTAAGGCACTGTCTTTAACAGATCTTGAGTATTCTGTACCATTAATATTCCATTGTGTCCCTATAGCATACTGCCCAGTATCTGTAAAAACAGTCTTAATTGGTCGACATTGTGAGCTATCGTATTCCAGTATAAATCCAGCTTTGGGTTTTTTATATATAGTCACCATTTGAGGTGAATTGTACACCGCTCCACAGCCTAAAGAATCATAAACAAAAATGGACGGTCTGACCTTTTGAATTAAGTTATTACTGGTATTATAATAGGTGTGAGTGCTTATAGACGTACTGTCTAATTCACTCCCATCATTATAATTTAAATAGAATCTACTTACATCTATACTTGAATCCAGAAATTGCACCTCTAATGGTTCACACCCTTTAAAGTTTTCTAGACTAAATTTCGGAATTGGGCCTTTTACTATTACATAATCAAGTTTAAAAGCCGTATCATAACATCCAACCTTGTTTTTAGCTATTAACTGTATATCATAGCCATCTGTCGATCCTGTATTTTTCTCATAAATGGTACCTGCAGATCTACTGGTAGTTGTATTGGATGTGCCATCTCCAAAATCCCAAAACAATGAATCTGCATTGATGGATTGGCTCATAAACTGAACGTAGACTGGTGCACATTGCAAGAAAGTATCGCTGGAATTAAAGTCTGCTATCACTTTTATTACTTCAAAACTCAAAGCTGAAGTATCGTAACAACTGGAATCCCTGGCTATTACCAAATTCAACTCATAATTCCCGCTATCCGAAACATACAATCCATAATTGATGGAATCATACTGAACCAAAGTAAAATCGTTTGATTGACTTAGATAAAAGTTAGCATCAGTGCCTGATCGGTAGTTCTCAATCTGCATTTTAAGTGTATCTCCAAGGCATATTTTATCCCTTTCTAAAGAAAATTCACTGCTCACTCCTACTTGCAAGCTGTCTGACAAGCTCTGTGATATGCAGCTGCTAGAATTTATAGCATCTAATCCTATCTGGTAATATCCGTCATTATACAGAGTAATACTCGGCTTAATAGAGTCAATTGGATCTATAGTTTCACCTGAACTTGGAGTAACATACCAATTGTATGTGATTGAACTATCTAAAAATGGATAATGAAAATTACTTATAATATTCACCTCAGGTTCTAAGTTGAAAGGACTGCATTCTTGAAGTGAATTAAATCCTATCTCGAGTTGTAGTTCATTTATATAAATAAATGATGTGTCTCGCCTTATACAACCGTCCAAGATACTGCATTCATATATAAGTTGAATAGGTCCAGCATCATCTATATAGGCAAAAACACTGTCACCTTCAAACTCATAAGTGCTATCGCTTATTTGACTAATAAGTATCCATCTGTGAGTGAAATTCACAAAGTCAGGACCAGTATTTGCAGTAAGTAAAAAGCT
This sequence comes from uncultured bacterium, assembly GCA_965368435.1. Classification (GTDB taxonomy): domain Bacteria; phylum Bacteroidota; class Bacteroidia; order NS11-12g; family UBA9320; genus JAHEKB01. Next base: position 822 of record CBDUMX010000069.1, on the reverse strand, counting down.
GTCGCCTCGGCATATTATGGGGTTTACCACAGTATAATCCAATACAGGTTCAATTATTTGAACTCTGTCTTCTTTTAATAGAGTATCCTTACATCCAATTCCATTCTTAGCCGTAACGTATATGTCGTAAAAGCCTGTATCATAATACACCATATATGGACTGATTTCATGTGAAGTATCTAAAATTGTACTGTCGTCCTTATCGTAAAAAGTCCAAATGAACTCATCTGGTGAGAGGTAGGAACTTGGTCGAGTTGAGTTATTGAATAATATAGGTTGACCAACGCATGCAATTGCCGGCATTGGAACAAACTTTATAAAAAGCGAGTCTTGATAAATGAAATCTGTTATTTTTATAGTATCCGAACAGCCATTATTCCCAGTAGCAATTAATTCAACAGTGTGAAAAGCGGGTAATTCATTGAAAGTTAGAGAGTCATGTTCATTGGTAGAGCTATGTACAAGGGAATCTCCATTATAGACATTCCAAACATACGACAGGGAGTCTGCATCCATGGTATCACTATTATTCCACAAATGCACGGTATGGGGAATATCACAATGAAAGTTATCATCCGACCAAAAGTCGGCTTTAACATTCATCCTAAACATATTTCTACTTATAGTTCGCTTTGAGATACACCCATTGTGTGAATGCGTGATATACATACTTAATACACCAGAATCCAATATAGTTATTTCTTTATAACGCGATGATTTGCTTTTAACCGTGTGATCAATGCCAATAAATACCCAATCTGGTCGACCGGGTAAAGAGTCGTTTAATAACTCAACGATAACGGGTGCGTCTCCACAGGCAAT
>CBDUMX010000068.1:0-10562 GCA_965368435.1 uncultured bacterium | reverse complement strand
TAAATTTTGAGTATATATGTTCATATTATAAGCTTTCTCTGCCTATACGAACGGGACTTTTTTAAGAAAATGAGGCTAAAAAGGGAGGACGAATTATTTTCTAATTCCTAATTCCTTGATTAGTTCTCTGTATTTGAGAATGTCGTTACTAGCGATGAAGTTAAGTAAAGATCTTCTTTTACCTACCAGCTTCACCAAACTAAGTTCTGCAGAATAATCTTTCTTATTAATCTTCAGATGCTCAGTTAAATGCTGAATTCTATGAGTAAATAATGCAATTTGAGCTTCGGCTTGTCCAGTATTAGACTCCTTACCGCCAAACTGCGTGATAATCTCTTTCTTTCTGTCTGCTGTTAATCGCATTATAAAAACTTCTCTTCTTTATTGGGCGGCAAATGTAAGAATTATTTTTAATTAATCACACTAATAACTTCCAATAAATTTACGACTAAACCACTCTATACTCAAAAGAATAATGAACAACCAAAAAATCAGTTTGAGATTGATGAGTTCAGTCCACTTATTCTCTTCCTTGATCACCGAAGAATAATCATCGTTCTGGAGCAATTCTTGAACAAATGATTCTAGCTCCGACAATTGCAGTAATTGTCCACCAGTCTTAGCAGAAACTGCCTCTAATACATCAAAGTTGGCTTTGCGATTCATAAGTTCTAGTGGATTGTCAACTATAGTAAAGTAGCCATTATCTTTAATCTCTTGTCCACCCAAAACTGTTTTCGCTACATAAGTATAAGTACCCGCCTCTAAATTACTGAGTTTCAAAGAGTATTTATCAGTTGCGGAAGTCATCACTCTTTCCATCTCATTCCCTTTTTCCGATTTAATGCTAAGCTGAATTTCAGCATTGCTTACGCTCTCTAAACTCTGGTTGTAAAGCTCTGCTTTTAAAACTACCGTTTCCGTACTGCTGGCTACTTTTTTACTAGGGTTGACATTCAAGAGCTTTTTGTTCTGCTTTACACTTAAATACTGCAGTGTTTGATTGACAAAGTTTTGAATTAATCTATGCTCTAGATTCTTTTGATAATCAAGTATCCTCCATTGCCACAACCCTCTTCCAGCGATTATTCCATATCTATAGTTTTGCTCATTCCTCAACAGCATCAGTGGCTCAGAGGTTTCAACCGTTCCAATTTTTTGTTTCAGCACTATATCCCCTTCTTTATACCCGCTGAATTTGCCAAAAGGCACAGTAAGTGGCGACCAATCTTCCAAATTCGAAATTAGCTCTTCGTCCATGTCGAAGTATTCAAAATTTGAACTCGACAATGGGGTAGCCTGATTAGTGCCATTGCCCAAAGAATTAAATTTCACATCTTGACTGCCCTTATTAAATATTCCAGATCTAAATGTTTGACCTATTACAATTAGGCAGGGTATTCCTTTCGACTTTAAACTTTCAAAAGCCACTAATTCTGCTTCCGTTCCAAACCAATCGTACAATATCACCAAATCCTGATCATCTATCTTTTGATTATTTGTTGCCTTGATAAAGTCGAAACTATAATTGTCGTTCTTAGCTATTAAAAAGTTCAAGGCACCTATGTCTGGATGTCGCACGCTGGTCCACAATTCAACTTTTTTTCTCGACTCAATTACATCGACATAAAATACAAATTGATTATTCGCCGCATTTTGATCTTCCACAGGGCTATCGAGCTTAATCTCAATTTTATTTGCCCCAAGTTTATTAGCTTTTATATTGAATTTTAACTCTCTAAATTCTCTATCCCTGCGTATTGAAATTTGTTGTTCATTAAGCGCTACACCATTCTGATAGATTTTGAGCTTTGCTTGTTTATTTGCTAATCCCGTGGATTTTAGATCTACTTGAACAGGAAATTCATTCCCCAAATAGGCAATAGAATTATAGAAGCAGTTTTCTATGCTTAAGTCGACAAGCTCATTAGTATCCCCCAATCCAAGACTGTAGATTGGATACTTTAATTCCTCACTTTTAAATACTGGATTAGCTCCTTTATTATAAATACCATCTCCAATTACTAAACAGAGATTCAAATTTCTGTCCTGGTATTCAGTTCCTAAATACGAGATGAGTTTAGAGTAATCCGAGGCATTTTCATTAAAACTGAAAGAATCCAAAGCTTTGGTTGATACAGCATTCCCCAAACTCAAAACTTCAATATCAAACTTATTACTCACGCTTTCCGAGACTGATTTTAACTTCTCAATCAATCGTGATTGCTCGGCATAGTCTTGCATTGACAGACTATTATCAACTGCAATTGCAAGTATTGGTTTCTCTGTTGAGTATATCGTTCTATTGCTGTAAGGTCCAAGTAAGAAGAAGCACATTAGTCCAACTAAAAGCGCTCTAACCGTTGGCAAGAGCCATTTCAGTACAGGATAATCAGTAAATAAATCTCTGGGTTTATGTCGGAAATACAGTATTGCCGCGTATGTTAGACCAATGATGATGCATACTGCAATTAGCCATACTGGCTCCGACAAACTCAAATTCCAACTCATTCTAAGGCTTCAAAAATAGTGCTTAATGCTATAGTTTTTCTTTATTCCAAACTAACGAAAAAATATCACTTTTAATCTCTAGGCCTTCAAAGAATTATTAATTGCAGCTTACCTTTGCGCCGTGATTACCACAGACATAATAATAATTGGAGCTGGACCAACGGGATTATTCACTGTTTTTGAGGCGGGTTTACTAAAACTTAAATGTCATTTAATTGATTCCCTAGCACAAGCGGGAGGACAATTGAGTGAAATATATCCCAAAAAGCCGATTTACGATATACCTGGTTTTCCTTCTGTGCTTGCAGGAGAATTGGTTGATAATTTGATGCAACAGATTAAGCCGTTTAAGCCTGGGTTCACTTTGGGCGAAAGAGCTGAAAGCATAGAAAAAACTGAAGACAATCAATTTATTGTAACAACTAATAAAGGGACCAAGCACAAAGCACCAAATATTGCTATTGCTGGTGGCTTGGGATGCTTTGAACCTCGAAAACCCGAATTGGAGAATTTAGAAATTTTTGAAGATAAGGGAGTAGATTACATTATTAAAGATCCTGAAAAATACCGCAATAAAAAGGTAGTTATAGCAGGTGGAGGTGACTCAGCTCTAGATTGGAGTATCTTTCTTGCAGATGTAGCATCTGAAGTTACATTGGTGCACAGAAGAAAAGCATTTAGAGGTGCACTGGACTCGGTTGAAAAAGTTAGTCAGCTTAGCGAGAGTGGAAAGATAAACCTAATTACAGAGGCTGAAGTAAATGCACTCAGAGGAAATGGTCATTTAGAGGGTATAGATATACTTACTCGATCTAATGAAGCAATTAATATTAATACAGATCATTTTATACCCCTATTTGGACTTTCTCCAAAATTGGGTCCTATTAAAGAATGGGGTTTAAACATCAACAAAGAATCTATAGAGGTAAACACCTATGATTATCAAACCAATGTAGCTGGTATATATGCTATAGGCGATATCAATCACTATCCTGGTAAACTTCGATTAATCCTTTGTGGATTTCATGAAGCTACCTTGATGGTACAATCAGCATATAAACGAATACACCCAGATCGCAATTTGGTTTTGAAATACACTACAGTAACCGGAGTAAACGAATTTGAATAATGAAAACTCTTATTTATCACAATCCCAGATGCACTAAAAGCCGGCAAGGTTTAGCTTTACTCGAAGAACTTAAAGCCGACTATGAGGTAATTGAATATTTAAAAGAACTACCTACTAAAGCTGAGCTAAAATCTGTGCTGAAGAAATTAGGGATGAATGCTGAAGAGCTGGTAAGAAAATCAGAAGCTGTATACAAGTCTGAATACAAAGGCAAAACACTGTCGGAAGACCAATGGATTGCTGCGATGATCAGTGAGCCTAAACTTATAGAGCGTCCAATTATAATTAAGGGTGATAAAGCGGTGATTGGAAGGCCAACTGAGAAAATAAAAGAGCTGTTTTAACTCGGCTGTCTTCAATAGTGTCATGGCTGCGATAAATAGATTCAAGTAGTCGTTTAGGGACTTGGATTATGTGGCAGAACTAATAATTCTTATTTTTCGCAAGGGGCGGAGGAGTTATGTGCCCTCAGGAAGGATCCTTGAATTAACTTGTTTTAAGCCAACCTGTTATACTCATCCTATATTTATTGCAAAGAAGAACTTCATGCTCTAATTGACTGCTTTTAAAGAAAACGCAGGTGCCGTCTTGGGGAGCAATGAGCTGAATTTGATTTTCTTGATATATACACAACTCACCACCATCTGGCTTCTGCCAATTCTCATTTAAATAGATAATCATTGAAAAGGCTCGTTGATTATTGTTTCTAAATTGATCTAAATGTCGTTTAAAGGAACTGCCTATGTCATAAGCTGCATAGTGAAATTCATAAGATGTTATTCCTGCATAACAGGTCGTATTTAGAAATTGAACAAAATCATCTATAGTGTCGAGAAACTGATTTTCATACTTATTATTATGCTGACGGTCCAACCAATAAATACTGTCGGATCGTATTTGAGTATCGTAAACTAGATTAGATTTTGACCCGATACCAGCTGACTGCAGTTGCTTGTTCTGTACTAGCAATCTCAGATTATTTTTCAGTTGAGACCGTAAATCCTTTGATAAAAACTCTGTAGCAATGCCGACATTATTCTCCAAATAACTGTCGACAATAGTTTCAAATGCCTGTTTCAATATAGTATCGAGCTCATATCATAATGTATTTGCTAGTGTAATATTAATTCAATTTACATTCTCAACAATACACTAATATAAAAATAATGTAGGCGGTGCTTGTTGCCTTTTTGCGGTGGATTAGAAGAATCCGTATATTGTTCACTGGGGAGGGGGGCTTGCCCCCGACCCCTAAAATGCAATTTTTAACTACGCAGTGGCAGTCTTCTATTTCAAATATGTTATCTCTAACTTCGGATGCAATTCACTATCCGCATTATCCGAGGAAGCATAAACCATGCATCTATAATAAATTTCAGTTTTAAGCTGCATCATTATACCGTGATTATCGCTAGGTGATTTATACCACTTAGCAACTAAATCTGTAATATCTATGTTCTCATAATCCTGATGAGCTGAAGAACTCGCTTTTAACTCGATAGATCCTGTTGCTGTAGTGCTGGGCTGATTGTCCCATGTCACTGTATTTTCTCCCCAAGCCTCTGTTATTGGTAAGATTAAGACTTCATTACTGCCGTCGCGCTTGGAGTGCTCTCCACTATTGGAAGCAGAATTGGGGTCGTTGTAAAGACTGAGTTTTGCTGCTTTAATTGTTGCACCATCTGGAATTGAACTCAAATCGAACTCTATTAAAGAGCGAACCAATCCATCGTCATATCCATTCTTATAAAAAGTCCATGCCATAATGGATAAACTAGTGAAATCGCCTCTATTTACACTCGATTCCTCTGTCCATATAATTGCATCCTTGCCTCTATCGGCATCAGGTTGAAGGGTAATATTGTGTTCACACAATGGTTGATCTGGGTCTTTACATCCGAAGAAAACGGATGATAGAACTAATAAAAGGATAGATAGGTTTTTCATAAACTCAATTTATTACAAATACTATACTTAGACCAAAGTAAAAGGTAAAATGTTGCCTTGGCTTGACAAATAATGAAGTCTTTTGACTTTAGACAAACTAAAGAATCAGAAACTCCAATCCAAACTGTAATTAACACTTCGACTTGTAGGTTGTTGTATCCCGTTTGTGAGCTCAGGTACTCTTTTGATTACTCTTTCCTGCAAATCAGAAATGTAAATAGTATCCGATTCATTGAGCAATTCTAGTATGGCATATGTAAAAACACCATTCGTATACTTTTCGCTTTCCATTGCAAACTGAGTTCCCGCCGCTGCAGTTATCACTGTGGTTCCTGTCTCATTACCAACTTTTAAGAATAGCTGGTTCATTAAATCAAAACTATTTTCTAAGCCAAGGTGATTTAGATCATCTTCCATGTCAACCAATTTCACTCCCCTTAAACCTGTTTTCTCCATCATTTGATTGATTGCAATCAACGAGCTCTTATCAACTTCTCCACTATGACACGCATCTATCATTAATAATTTTCTTCTAAACTTAAGTTTGCCTAAAGTTTGCTCCAATCTGTCGTAAGAATAGCCTCCCTGTTCAGGTCGATCAAAGTCAATATTATAAGTACTGAGGTAATAATCAAATTCATCGCTCAAAAGACCATGGCCAGAAAAAGATATAATCAGTTTATCATTTGGATGAGCGTTTCTTAGCTTATTAAATATCGAATCTATTCCATCGGGTGTTACACTTCTATTGAATAAGGTATCAACTACTAGACTAGAGGAATATCGCCGCTCTAGTGCCTTAGCAATGTCCTTGATATCTTTAACACTATACCTCAAATTCCACTGAGAATTTGCATAATTATCGATTGCTATACCCACAAAGTATATGCGGGCTGATTTCCCAAAAGCACCCACTTGTTGAATATAATAGGGCTCCCTGTAACTTTCTAAACCCTGCTCATCAATGACTGAAACTTCTATTTTGTTCAGTCCTTCTATTAAGGTTACGCGAATAGCTGTGTCGAGACTTTTGATACTTCTATACGACAAGTCTATGCCTTGTGCCCCGTATAAAGGCACTCCATTCATCCATATATTAAAGCTTGCTAGTGCCGACTGATCAGCACATGAGGCGGAAATAGACAAGTCCGTGAATTCTCTATTAAGTTGGAAGGACGCAAAATCTACACTAGAGACCGATAAACTTGGGGGCTCCGCATGCTTTCTGAAATTTTCCTCCTTGATTTTCAAATTCTCCATTCTTTTGAGATAAGCCAGTTCATACGCTTGAATTAAGTCTGAATTTGAGCTTTTCAGCGACTTGAGTACCAAATCAGGTCTATTGTATTTAAGATCTAACTGTTCAAAACTCAAGAATTTATTTCCAACTTGCCAACTAACGTATTGGCTCACATCTCCAGTTGCATAGTAATAGTTTTCTGGAGTTATAGTAATACTAGCATTGTTTTTTAACAGAACTATAGTTGCCAATTCTTCTAAGTTTTCAAGATCAAATATTTTTATTCTTTGGTCCTTTGATGAGCATACAAAGCGATTAGCGTGGATGGAAAAAGATATATCATTTATAGTGCCCATATTTGAGGATACTTTCTTTACTATTTTTCCTGTAGATCTATCCCACTGTATTAATTGACCTTCGAGGCCCGCAGATAAAACATATTTTCCATCTGGACTGAAGCCCGCTTCTATTACCTTCTGACTGTGACTAAATACATAATTGCTGCTTCCGTCATCTAAACTGTCGGTATAAGACTCATATGACTTTCTCAACACCATACTATCCTCAAAATGGTATTCTTTTAAACCCGAATTGTTTAATACCAAAATTTCATAGCCCGTAGGACCAAAAAATGCCTTCTCAACAAGACCTGTTAAAATATAGGCAACTTTTTCTAAGCTATCTGATGCCCACAGATCAACACCATAATGATCTTTCACTATCATTAAATCGCCAATGCTATTAATGTCGATACTTGCTATAGTACTTATCAAGACTCGAGATTTAATAAGGGTATCAGCAGTAATATCCCACTTATAAAAATAGTCGTGATCAGCGTAAAACAAATACTTCTGATCATTGCTCACAATGGCGGCATCAACTGTTCGCTTTTCAGATAGTTTACTATAATTTAGCTCTTTGGATTGCAGATTCCACACTTCAATTACTGAAGTCCATTTACCATAATAATCAACCGTATAGATATCGGTAATTGTGGTTAGTGCTTTGCCGTTCGCACATAGTTTAGCAGAAGTAATTTTGCCCTTTGCTGATACAATAGTTGAAGTAAGCTGGCCGGTATTACCGTCATATAGTCGCACTTTGCCATCGTCGCATAGAACAATAAATGGATCCGACCTTAAAGTATTATCTATTCGATTTATAAATTCCGAATATTGAGGCGCTACCACTTTCCCCTCAACTATTTGTGACTTTGTGTGCTTTCCGAGGCTAAGATACTCTATAGTATTGTCTGCTGCTTGTATCCAAATGTCGAAGTCATTCAACCATATTCCAGAATTTTTGACTGCTGAGTTTTCTCGCATCACATAACCGTCATCATCTTTATAATGTATTAGGTGCGAAACATTCTCATTTTCTCTGTCGCATAAAACGCTAATAAACTGTTCTCCGGATGCAGCTGAAATCAAGGAGGCTCTTTCAATCTCATCTGAACATATGGCTTGGATTGACAACTGTTTGATGTTCAGTGAAAACAGAGTATCACCATATGATTCCTTGAAAATTAAATGTTTTTCATCATTTAAAAACCCAGTAACCAAGATTCTATTCAAATTAATACGCTGAGCACAAATAGCTTGCAGGATGCTGTCTCTATGTAAACTCCATTTCGATTGTCTTTTCTGCAACCTGAAAAAGCTCAGCTGATCACTAGAGTCGTATGCCCAAATCACTTTCTCGCTATCACTGTAGTCCATTCGACCCAATTCACCATCAAATACTTTGTGCTTTGTTTTGATGTTGAATATCTTTTTGCGCTGCTTAGATGATGTCACTATAAATAGTTCACCGTCTTCTATGAAGCTCATATAATAAGCAGCAGAATCCAAAAACCAGTAAAGCTCTCCTGTAGAAGAATTTGATACAAAAATTCCTTTATCCTCAATAGATGTAACTATCCAATCTGAAGCTGCTGACTCAGGGTCATCTAAGAGTTCGAACTTCACTTTTTCAAACACTCGCCAATTAGATTCTTTTACATCAACACCCTGCATCCACCTCACTTTCATTTCCTCTATAAAGTAAAGTCCGACTTTACCTCTTGAATTAGGAGCAACAAATGTCTTCATATCTGCACTGAAACGAGGCAATCGTTTTGGTCCAATTTTTAAATCTCCTATTCGCTTTAAAGATTCTCCATTTGAAATATTATAGAATTCAACAAAACCCTCCGCATCATCTTTGAGAATTCCTGATACAGCAAGAATATCTTTTGAGCTATCTATGTTTATATCATAAAATATAGCATCAGGATTACTGATCTCATACAGCATCTTTCTGTAGCTAGTATTGGTGACAAAGATTTTGCCATCTTTTTTGCTAAAACTGACTAAGTATCTATTGTTTTTTGACGGCAGGAGTTTAGTGATATTTTCAGTATGCCCTTGCGGTAGATGCAGTATTGGACTCTGTGCAACAGAATTGAGTTGTATTAAGCAGAAAAGCAATACGAATGAAGGGCTCCAGCATTTAAACATCTAATACAAATAAAATCATAAAGGCGCTAAATCGGCAATGATAAAAAGCAAGCAAATGAATTGAATCAATTATACAATATAAACACTCTCATTGCCCTTTCTATTCCCTTCCCCTTTCTGTCATCTCCATTCTCCATTCTCTCTTCTCCATTCTCTCTTCTCCCATCTCTCTTCTCTATTCTCTATTCTCTCTTCTCTCATCCCTATTCTCTCCTCTCTATTCTCTCTTCTCTATTCTCTATTCTCTATTCTCTCTTCTCTTTTCTCTCAAATCTTCCCCGATACAATATGTATATCTCTTTGAGGGAATGGAATAGAAATCTTCGCTTTGTCGAGAGCTATTTTTACATCTTCATTGCAACTGAAATATGCATCCCAATACTTTCCGCTTTCGCAGTATGGTCGGAAGACTAGGTTTACTGAATTGTCGCCCATGCTGTGAACACCAACAAAAGGTGCTGGATCATGTAATACCAGTGGATTAGCTAATAAAGCGTCCATTATCACTTTCTTGGCCGTTGGGATATCTTGAGAGTAGCTAATGCCCACAGTCAAATCAACCCTCATGTTCATTTCTGTGGTATAATTAATGATTTTATCATTAGCAACAACTCCATTTGGTAAAATTGCCGTATTACCTCTTGGAGTGGTTAATATGGTATTGAAAATAGTAATTGCCTTTACATTCCCCATCTCGCCTTGTATTTGAACTAAATCACCAACCTTGAAAGGCTTGAAAATTAATATTAACACACCCCCAGCAAAATTTGCCAAACTACCCTGTAGAGCTAATCCGATTGCCAAACCTGCGGCACCAAGAATTGCTACAAAACTGGTTGTAGCTATACCTACCATACTGGCTACGCTAATAACCAATAACACTTTTAATCCGATGTTTATTAAACTAGAAACAAAAGGCACCAATGAAATGTCGATTTCTCGACTGTGCATGGTCTTTTTTACAATTCTTGTGATTCTGCCTATCGCCCAAAACCCAACAATTAAAGTAATTAATGCCAATACAAAATTTGGCCCTTTATCAATTAAAAACTTCTTAGCATAATCCGCTAATTCACTAATTTTCTCTGGTTCCATACTTGCACAATTTTACTATGTACTTCGAAAACTACATGAAAAAAGAAAGGAAATTTAAAAAATACCCGCATTATCAGCTTTATAGGGTGTTTCATTTACACAAATTAGATTGATTGATTAATTTCGCCCCCTGAGAGAATGA